>CBKYSX010000021.1:0-15140 GCA_966690745.1 uncultured Ardenticatenales bacterium | reverse complement strand
GGCTCCCGCCGCCGCGTCCGGCTCGGTCAGCAGAACCCCACTACTCAAGATTGCCCCTTGCGAGAAGCCCATCAAGTAGAAGCGGGGTGGCTCTATATCGTAAGCATTTTTCAATTCTTCGATAAATGTCAGCACCACCCGTAAACTTGCCCGCGCCTGCTCCTTGTCATAGGTGACGCGCCCCCCCGCCCCGATTTGTACCCAATACCAGCCGTATTGATGATAGCCCATCTCAATCGGGGCGCGGGCGGAAATCAAATGCCATGTGGGGTCAAGGTATTCTGCCAACCCCATTAAATCTTCTTCGTTCGACCCGACCCCATGCAACAACAGTATCATGGTGGTGGGGCTGTCACTTTTTTCTACGGGTGGACGGCTCAAATGGGTCAGCGAGAATTGGCTGTTCATCTCTTTACTCGATAGCGCGGAAAATGGTTGTATCTTTCGGTGCGTTGGACGATGACATGGATGGCACGGGATTGGTGGAGATTGAGCCTCCCGCCCCCGACCTGAAGGACGGGGCAAAGAAATACGGGACTCTGCGAAACAAGCGTACTTGGTAAGGGGGGTTCCGTATTCCATAGCCCTGCCCTTCCAGGGCAGGGGACCCGGTGCGTCACGGTATTTAATTCTTAATCTCCATCTCGTAAAAACTGTAGTAATGGAAGTGAGAAAGAAACCGAGTTTTCAACGGCAGAAACTCGGTTTCGCCACCCATAACGATTTCCTATTTAAGTGATGGTGCAATCAACCCCTCCACCGCTTTCTGCACCACGTCCCATTCTGCGGTTAAGGGGTCAATGACTTCAAAATGCCCGGCGGCGGGCAAGCGTTCTAAGCGACAGTCATCTCCCAATGCTTGCGCCTGTTGCACATACGCCTCGCCAATCGCAATCGGCACAATGTCGTCCTGCGCCCCATGCACCACAATTTGGGGTATGCCGAGGGGCAGGAGTTCTCTAGGGGAGGCGAGGGCGTAGCGGTCGGGGTATCGGGTGGGGGAGCCGCCTAATAACGTGCCTACCACCTGCTCACTCAACCCCAATTGCCACGCCATCTTCAAATCGGCAACAGGGGCAAGCGCAACCACACCTTGAAACCGAAAGGCATCGGCGGTATACAGAGGGTGATTTGCCGCAAAGGTCGGACGCGCCGCCACCCATAACGCCAGATGCCCCCCGGCGGAATGTCCCATCACCAGCGCACGGTTCATATCCAGTGAATAGGTCTTTGCCAGCGTTCGCAGATAATCCGCCCCGCGCCCGACATCCTCAAAGGTTCCCGTCCACCCGCCCCCGCGATTCCCGATACGGCGGTATTCGATATTCCATGTCGCAATGCCCGCCTGCGTTAATGCCGCACACAAGTGTCCCGAATGGTCAAGGCTATACTGCGCCCGCCAGAAACCCCCATGAATATTCATCACCACCGAAAAGGGGCCCTCCCCCGGCGGTATTCTTAAATCCCCAAAATGAAATTCATCTGACCCGTAAGGAATCCGTTTGGTGGGCGGCGGTGCTCTGCGTTCAAGAATCCCCATCCTGTATTCCTTCCCACGTTTGGGCGGTATCTATATCCATTAAGGCTTTTTCATCAGATACATCCACCCAGGCAATGTCGTCTTGATAGGTTCCAAAAATCGTCCGCCCGCCGCTATCCCCGGTAAGGGTGGTTAATTCCGGCAGAAGGACAGAATCAAAGAGAACGGGATTGCCCCGTTGATTGTTATAGCGTGGAATGGCAATTTTGTGATCGCGGCGGACAGCTTGTAAATCGGCGAGGAGCGAGGTTTCCAAAAAGGGGTGGTCGGCTACCGCAAAGAAAACTTCGCTATGGAAGGGTCGGTTGGCTTCCAACAACGCCTTTGCCCCTGCCGCCACCGAACTGCCCTGTCCCCTCGCATAATCGGAATTATAGATGACTTCGACAGGCAGATGGGCAACGGCTTCGGCAACGGTTTCCGCCTCATGCCCCACCACCACCAGTACACTCTCGCAGACCGCTACCAGCCGTTCAGTGACATACCCGACCAACGTTCCCGCCCGCCAGGGCAATAATTGTTTGGTTGCGCCAAAACGGGTCGCCATGCCCGCCGCCAGTACCACCCCTGCCGTGCGCCCCCATCGTTGTAATTGCCGTTGTTGTAAGGAGCCAACCAGCACCTCTTTTACCCGTTCATGCTCCAGCAGAAGGTGGGCTGTCATCTCTGCTTGCATGGCATCGGCGGTATCTTCGGCTTTGTTCAACAGGGGGATAAAGTCGGCAGTTGGCGGCAGATGGAACAAGCCCCCTTCCGGGTGGGTCAGCACCCGCACCACAATATCGGGGGTCACGGTATCGCCCGCTTGTACACCCGCTATGGCGACAATCCGTTCGGGACGATGGACATGTTCCGCATCAATTGGTTTCCCAAAGACATCTGCGCCCACGATAGCAACCACATGGGTGGTGGCGGACGGAATGACGGGTTCATACGGGGCAGGGGCTTTGAAGGGGCGTTTGCGGCTCCCGTCCGCTTCATTCACGATGATATCTACATCGGCGCGGGCGTACAATTCTGCGACCTGCTCCGGCGTAATCCCTTCGATTTTGCCGTTGTCCTCCGTGCTACGGGTAGCCGTCACCAGACAATAGCCATGTGTATCCAGCAACGCCCCTAAACGTTCGATTTTATCCCACCCGCACCATGCCCGGCTCTGTTGCCCCTGCGTTCCATAGAGGCGGGTGGTGGTGGTGATGACAACCCGTTTGCCCTGTGCTGATAGGTCTTCCGCCAATGCAAAAAGGGCGGTGGTTTTGCCGCCGCCCCCCACCAATGCTATCAGTGGCTTTTTTGGAGAGGTATCCAGGCGCAGAGCCTGCGATAAGGTCGTAAATGGGGTCTGAATCATAGCGTTATAGCAAGCCCCCCATGCCCAACAGGGCAAAATCGCGGGGGGTTAACCGTTCCCGCGCCAGCAAACGGGGTAATATCAAATCTACCACGTTGGTTTCTAAACTTTTGGCGCACCCCGGCGCACATAGCACCCATGTGGCATCGGTATAACCCACCGCCAACATATTGCCCGGCTCCACCGGAACTCCATGCCATACCACCTCTATCCCCGCCATCCTTAAGCCGCGCAGGGTGGTGTCGTCCCAATCCATAATGGAGGTCTGCCCACCGATAAAAACCCCATCATGCTCTGCCACCAATTCGCGGAGGATGGCGGCAATCTCATTCTCCGTCTGTCGTACCGTGCGAACCGTGGTGACTTCACTCCCTAGCCGTTCCAATCGGGTACGGGTCGGGGCTTCAAATTGGCGTTGAATCCGTCCAGTGCTTCCTTCATCGGCAGTAATTAGCAGAGCCACTTTGTGGGGAATCATCGGCACAAGGCGGATAACGCCTTTGGCAAGGGCAACTGCTTCTGTGACCGTTGTTTCCGGTAGGGCATAGGGAATGATTTTTAAGGTGGCCACATCGCTACGCCCGATACCTTTACCTATAGGGGTATACACGGGGCGGGTTGCCACTGTTACCCCTGCCAGCAGATTTAATTCTGTCAGGCGGAGTGCATCCACCTTCAAAATCGTATTCTCATCACAGTGAAAATTGACCCGCCCGCCGATAGCGCGGGTGCGCCGAAGGTGGGCAACCCCTTCGACTATCGCTGACGCAATGCGTTCCGCCGCCTCATCCTCATGCACATCGCCCGCTTCCAGCACCGCCACCCGTACCGTTTTCTGCCCGATGCTTTCCAGTATCCCGATCTCTCTGGCAGTCAGGCGCGTTCCTTTCGCCAACACCTTCCGACCCTCCGCGTTGGCGATATTGTGCATCAGCAGATGCCCGATGCTTTCGGAAATGGGAAGTTGTTGAACGCGCATAAGGTTTGACCTGCCCATCGGTGTTACAAGGAAGCCCGCCTATCGTTCACGGCGGGCGGGTCAACAGGTTCATTTTGGGAAGCGTTGCATTCCCTGACCCGCCCCTACGAACCATTTATCACGGCTCACTATCCACTGGCGTTCGCTCGCGCAATTCGCGACGGGTGCGGATATACCATTCGGGCAGGGATTCAAAGCGGTCGCCGGGGTGAACCGAAGGACCGACCTGTACCTCTTTCACCAGCGACGACACCACATAGTTGGTAATCGGGTGATACAACGGAATGGCGGGGAGTTCCCGCGCCAGAATCTGCTGGAATTCAGCGTAAATCGCTCGACGCTCGTTCTGGTCTAAGGTCGCCCGTCCTTCCACCAACAACAAGTCGGCTTCTGCCGTATTAAAAGAGGTGTAATTCTGGCGGTTTTCCCCGATTTGGCTGGAATGCCAGAGCGGGAAGAAATCGGGGTCGGGCGGCAGACCATTGGAAGGGGTCGAAAGGATAAACATATCAAAATCGCCCGTTTGCAGAACCGTTCGCAATTCGGATAGGCTGTTGACTGCTTCGGGGGTGACTTGTAACCCCAATTCGGCATACTGGCGGCTGATTTCCGCCGCTACCGCTTCCAAAACGGGGTCGGAGGCGATGGTCAGAATCGTAAATTCGACGGGTTGCCCGCCCCGTTCCCGGGCATCCTCTTCCTCGTTATAAATCCATCCGGCTGATTCCAGTGCCGCCTCAGCCGCCTCACGATTATAGGGGTAGCGGGGCAAATCACCGGGGTTCGCCCAATGGGTGGGCATTAAGAAGCCGTTTGCGACTACCCCCTGCCCTTCCAGCACATCATTGATGAGCTCCTGACGGTCCAGCCCGATGGTCAACGCTTCGCGTACATCCCGCGATTCAAAAAGAGGGTTCCTCAGATTAAAAAAGAGGGCGGTATAGCCCGATGTTAGAGAGGCGTTCGGGGTCAATTCCTCGTTGGTCAAAATCGAAGGCAAGGTAGAGGGGGGCACATTGCCAACCCCCATCACCTCGTTGCGATTTAATGCCGCGACAGCCTGCTCGACATTTTCATAGAAGCGTAAAACCAACTCCTCCAACATCGGTGGCTCGCTTTCCCATTTCCATACAGGGTTCGGCTCCAGCACCATTTCAATTCCGCTTTCCGTGCCGGTCAGATTGGTAACACGCCATTTACCCGTGCCAACGGGGAAGAGTGTTGCTTGGGGCAATTCGGCAACCGGGTAGCCTGCTAATAAGTGAGCAGGCAAAATGCTAAAGGTGGTGTAGCTGAGGAAGGGGGCGAAGGGAATCACTTCTTCCGGCAAAATGAAGCGAATGGTGTAGGGAGTAACCACCTCTACGGTGACTTCGCGCCACAATTCCGCCGCCGGGACGGTTCCTAAAAAGGCGGGGTCTTGAATCACGCTGACGGTATAGGCAACATCATCGGCGGTGAAGGGTGCGCCATCGTGCCACAAGACATCGCGGCGCAGGAAGAAGGTATAGGTGCTTGAATCGTTGGAGATGGTCCACCGCTCGGCAAGGTCGGGGACTAAATTCCCCGTCTCATCGGCTCTGGTCAAACTGTTGAAAACCAATGCCAACACATCTTGCTCTGCCGCGTTATCTGATTGAGCGTAGAGGGGGTTAAAGGTGGTGGGGTAATCGGGAACCCCTTCGATGAAGGTGCCGCCGGGTTCCGGCTCGACAACCACTTCGACGGTAGTAGAGGTAACGCCTAAAAGTGCCAACACCACGGCGATTCCCACCGCCGCCATCAGCACCTGCCAGCGCATATATCGGTTTAACATAAGTGGTTAGTGAACAGTGATAAGTGATAAGTGAACGGCAGTGAAAACAACTTACAGCCGTTACTGCTTTTTACTGTTGCTACGTTCGTTCACGCTTCACTAACCACTTGTCACTGTTCACTATCTATCTGCCGACCAAAAATGCCGCAAGGCTTAAAATCACAAAGGCAACGGTCAAGCCAATCGTGATATTAAAAATGGTCTTTTCGACCCCGCGACGGCTGGTATAGAGGGATTCGCCCCCGAAAATACCACCGCTCAGCCCGCCCTTGCCTTGCAATAAGACCACCACAATCAATGCGATGGAAACGAGAATCAAAACCAAATTCAACGCGGTTTCCACGAGCCACTACTCCTTGATGATGTTCCGTCCGCGCCACATATACGTCTGCCGACGGACATACGGGTTACAACAGGTCAGAAGGGTAGTGTAACACGAAAGCGCGAAAAGTGGTAATGGTGGGACGGGGTAGGGGGTGTAGGCAAAGGTGGTCAGGCAAAACGATAGAAGCCCAAACTGAATAGAGCATAGTGCATATTGCATAGTGCATAAAGACACGGAGGTACGCTTGCGATTAAGGTGTTAAGCATATCTATTCTGTCTACTCTGTCTACGCTATCGGCTACCCTCTGCGTGGTAGATACCTTTGGGGTTGCTTCAGTTGGATCAGTTAGATCAGTTGCTTTCGGCTACCCCCGATGGCATCGAAAGCAAGCCGTTTTTCATCGAACCTGTGGCAAGCACCCGAATTTTTGATAGAAGCAGGGAAGAAACAGGGTTTCGGTGGTTCATCTGTCACCTTTTGCCTGTACCGAATGGATGTTCCTCCGCTCTGTCCGTTTGCAGATGAACCCTAATCTTTTGACATGAATCGCCGAAAGCCAGTAACGCTACTTACCGTCCGCCTCATAGTTTTTTTCGGGCGCGTCTTCCAGCCAGCCCATGCGCGGGTATGTGCCTACATTGGGTCAAAACCAATCTATACGTTTAATGAGGCGAATTTCTTTCCGCCTTCCGCCACCGCCACAAATCCTCGATCCATCGCGCCACCCCCCGCGTCCCCAGCACTTGAAATGCCTCTGCCACGACCTGCGGGCGGTGTTTGGCGGTGCGGAGCATAATGTCCACGTATTCACCCCAGGTGGCGCGATCTAAGAAGAAGCGGGATGCCGTGTCTGCGCCTACCTCTTGCAGGGCGCGGGTGAAATCGCGGAAAATCGAATTGACATCATCCGCCCCGCCACGCGGCGCAAGGAAACGCGCCATGACCCACATCGCACTCAGGTTGGTTTGTGCCGCGCTCAACTCTGCCAGCGACTCCGCTTCTAAATCCTTTTCGCGTAGCAATTCATGGAGGGTCTGCGCGACGCGGGGCAAATGGCGCACAAAGGAACCAAAGCCGGTAAAAGTAAGCGGGTTCTGCCGCGCCGCCGCGTCCCCGATAGACAATACCCCCCGCGTCACCCGCGCCTGTTCCGCCACCGACCCATCCAGATGATGCCGCGCCGGAATAAAGCCATAGACCGGTTTGATATGGCGAAAGTCCGCGCCGGGGCGTTTGTAGGTGGGCAGAAGGGCGAAATAATCCTCAAACAATGCCTTCAGTGAATGGGGACGATGGGCGCGATTCGCCGTGACATCATAATAAAAGAGGTAGGTGGTGAACTGATTGCCGTGGGCGGGGAAACCTTCCCAGATGTATTGGTGGTCGCCCCGCGCCCCGTCTACGGTGACCAGAATCTCGCCCGTATGAGGGTCAACTTCCCCTTCCGCAAAGCCTTCCGCCACGGTGCCAACGGTGGGGCAAACGCCATCCAACGGCAACCCGTCCCCCACCAACGCCAGCGACAACGGCGACAATGCCCCCATCCCATTCACCACCAACCGTGCGCCAATTTTGCGTTTTTGTCCGTCCCGACTGATTTGGACGACACCCCGCGCCGCCCCATCCCGCGCCCGCCACAGATGCTCAAAATTCCACCCTTCGTCAATCACCCCGCCCAACGCTTCCAATTTTTGCCGCGCCAGCGATAACAGTGCCGTCGCATCTATCGCCACATCCAGCACGCCAGGCAAGTCAAATTCAACCGGTGCCCCCTGCGGGTTGTGAAAGCGGATAAAGCCCCGGTGGTATTCCCGTGCGATGACCGGGGTAAGTTCTTCCCACGTAAACAAGCCGCCATCCACCAGTACCTGCAATTCGGGGCGGCTGATATTCCATTCGCGGTGGGTTGTGCCTATAGTGCGGCGGTCAAAGACCAACGTGCGCCACCCCTGCTTTTGCATCGCGTAGGCGTGGAGCAGGCTCAAGCCCCCCCCGGCATAGACAATATCCACCTCTTGATCGGGTGGAGGGAGAGCGGCGGGGGATACCCATGATAACGGCGTGGGCGGGCGTTCATTGCGTAACAGCCGCGCCCACGCCGCATCCAGAGCTTCGATATGGGTGAGGGTTTCAGAGGGTAAGTTCATCAAAGATTATAGGACGCAAGACGCAGGACGCAGAAACGACAAACGGCAGTTTAACCACAGAGAACACAAAGGGCACAGAGAACGACATATCCTTCTTTTCGTTTCTTTATTCGTGAGTTGATGGAATGTAAGAAAATAATACCGTGACGCGCCGTGTTTCCCTGCCCTGGAAGGGCAGGGCTATTGAATACGGAGTCCGCCTGCCAGGTATACTTGTTTCGCAGGTTCCCGTATTTCGTTGCCCCGTCCTTTAGGTCGGGGGCGGGGGGATACAGTTTACGGCGGGCGGGTCAGCTGATGCATATTGGAAGGTATCGGTCAGCTTGACCCGCCCCTACGATGAATAACCCTCTGCGTTTTTGCTCCTTTGCGTCCCTGCGTTACGCCGTTTCCGTTTTCTGCGTCCTGCGTCCTGTTCTCAATCCCCCATCGCCGGTTCCACCCGCCACGTATGGCGCGGGGTGGGGGTAATTACGACGGGTTCGCCTTTCAGGCGGGCAAGGGTGGCAATCGCGGCGCGGTTGCCGCTTTGTACCGCGCCTTCCATCGAATCGTAGAATTTCTGGCGCGTATACCCCCCCGCCACTGCCACGTTGGGAATCGGGCTTGCCTGGCTGGGGCGGTATTTGTCCAGCCCCGGTTTGGGCCAGTAGACGCTGTTCGGAATCCGTACCAGCGTGGATTTGGTCATTTGTGCCTGCGGCGCGGTATGCGGGAAGGTCGAATCCACATCGGCGCGGACCCGCGCCAGAATCTCCTCATCGCTCAAATCCCACACATGTTTGGCGGGAGCCACCACAAATTGGAAACGGCTGTTGCCCTTGTTGTAATAGGCGGGGGTAGTGTTGCCCATATCGGCGTACACCGGAATCACCCCATCAGGATTGAAGAGGATGTTATCAATATAGGAGATTTGACGGTCAAACCACATTTGCACGGAAACCACCGGCACCCCTTCAAAGCGGGCAAGGTCGCGGAAATAGGGTTCGTCGTGCCATTCGCGGGGAATCAACGTGTTAAATTTGTGAATCGGCAGGGCGAAAATGAACTGGTCGCCCTGAATCACCTCGCCCCCGTCCAATTCAATCCCCGTGACTTTGCGCCCCGCGCCGGAAATGACGCGGGTGGCGGCACGTCCGGTCAGAATCGAACCCCCCTTGTTGGTGATGTAGTCCGCCAACGGTGCGGTGAACTTTTCGGCGGGGGAGCCATTCAAGAAGCCCATTTTGCTGGCATTGTTCTGCCGCAGGAACAGCCCCGCCACATCCAGCACAATCCGCGCCGAAATATCTTCGGGTGCCAGGAATTTGAGCGCAAGGGTCATCGGCAGGAACATCTTGGAAAGCATCCGGTCGGCAATGCCCCAGTTGCGGTGCCACTGCTGATAGGAAATTTCATCACATTTGGCGTAATACTCCTCGGTGCCAAACAGAATCGGAAGCAGTGCTTTGGCGAGCGTGGTTTTCTCGCCCCATGTGAAATAGCGGTTCTTAAAGACCGCCGGAAGCAGGTGCAACGGGGACGGCGCGTTCATCGTGCGGAAATCAAAGCGTTCGCCCTTTGCCAACGTATAGGTCAGGACGTGCTCTTTCCACAGGATATTGTCGTAAATCCCGACATCCTTCATCAAGTCATAAATTTCTTGATACGCGCCGAAATAAACGTGCAACCCGCTTTCAATATAATCCCCTTCGCCATCCTTCCACGCCGACCATTTGCCCCCCAAGATCGGGCGTTTTTCAATCACAATCGGGGTATGCCCGCCGTCCACCACCTTTTTGGCGGCGGCAAGCCCGGCAAAGCCGCCCCCGATAATCACCACTTTTTTACGATCCATACGATGGTCTCCTACTCTTCTCTATCATGTTGCATATTGCATGTTACATGTTGCATGTTTTTTTACGGAAAGTCCCGTCGCGACGTGGGAACAGGCACAACGCCGTTTCTGCGTCCCGCGCCCTGCGTTCTGTAGAACTTGTACTCCATCTTACCCCATCTGACTGTGATACGCCCTACCCGATGGGATAAAAGATGCGCCTAGAACATGGGATATTTTCAATTATGCCAGATTTTAAAGTAATTACATATAAAGATCCCGCTATATAGTGGGGTCTTTTTTTGTTTAGCTTAGGTTTAATTGCTTCTGTAGTGAAGTCTATGGTAAGGGATACTTTAACATAGCTCATTAAGCAGAAGTTGCAATATGTATTTATGGTAAAACAATTATACGGGTGGAGGTAAGAAGGAATTGATGAAACTTCGATAATAGTTTTGTATTTCACCGCTATTATGTTTTGAGAAAGGAAAGACGGTAGAAAACTGCATTTTCCTATAAGCAAGTTCTAAGTTCCCAGTCTGATTTAGAACATTGTAAAAAACCGAGAACGCTAAGGCTAGATCGCCTACTGGGACAGACCCCTCAGAACCGATAAGTGTATGAAATGGCGGATCGTCTAATGTCCACGCCATATTATGCGCGTAGGAACCATAGCAGGTGGAAACATTAATTATCAAATTTCCTCCTAACAAGCGATTCCAATAAGAAAAATTCTCCTTAAAATTTATCCAAGGAATTGTTCCCCCGTCCATCAAACCCATCTCCTGCTTATTTCCGTGTGCACTAATGTGTAAAATTGGAAGTCTTTGAATTCCATTCAAATTAAATTGGTCTTGCGCTAAAATATTTGTAATACCTATGGTTAAAGCATCGGACAAGTCTTGATAGTTGTGTACTGGAATGTAAAACGAATCAATTCCCAGTAAATCTAACATTCTCCCCAAAGCAACACCCTCAATGAAACCATGAGGAATATCGTTTCTATGGGGCGATTCAATTATAATTACTAGAAATTTGCTGGGCATACCTAACTTACTTCCGAATTACGGAGGTCTTTTGGCTTCATTAGTCTATCATGCTTTTAAGTTGTAAAAACACAAAATGCAGTTTCTCATATCCCAAAGTTATCCCGCGATACGTTCACCAATCCCCTATTTCCAAATTGTTTCCCCGGCATACTCCCATAAAACCCTTTGAAAACAAGCCGTTTAGGGCATTTTACCCTATGAAACCATAGGGAAAATGCCCCTTTTGATGCACTTGTTTTCTCCCTAATTCCCAGTCGCTTTCTCCCACAATTTGACCGTAAATCACCCCCTATTCTGGCACTCCCCACCCCTTTAAATTTCCGCAAAAATTTGGTTTATTTCGCGGGGCGGAGAAAACCTCACCCTACGGTCTAGCACCAATCCCTCAGACTTTTTAACCCCCCTCCTGCTTAACCTCTAATATCAAACACTATTGACCAGACCAACCGTATGGCATTATGCTAACTGTATTATCTAGCTCTAGCCTAGGATAACTTCACCTTAAATCAACCCATCAACAATCTCCACTGCAAAACTGTAAATGCAATTATGTTCTAGGCAACCCGTTGATTACGTAGACCGCTTTACTCGAATTTATCTCATTTGTAGGTGTAAGATATTGCACTAAGGAGGTACATACCAGCATGAACAACGCAAATTATAATCCGCTTATAGGTCCATGGAGAGAAATACTTAACAGTATTAGATTCGTACCAAGCTTTACTAATAAAAAAATCCAGAATTCCATATTTATTGGTAATTTCTATGAAAAGGAAGGCAAGGAGGCAAATTCATACGATATATGGGTTAGCAACCGAGCGTGGGATAAGCTAATTAGAACGTCTCATCGAATCTGGGTTAATCAATTAGACAATTACACCTTTCAAGGCATCGTAAAAGATAGGCTGAAACTCCTGAGAAAGGAAAGCGAAGTTACCACCGATATCACTCAGGTGAAAGAAAGTTTACAAACACTTATTAACGAGATTGAATCCTCAATTAAAGAAAGATTGATCTTAGTTGGCATTCGAGGATTAGTCTTGCCATCTGACTATTCATACTCAACAGATAGATTTAGTCTATTAGCAAATGATGAAAATTCATTGCTTCGCTTAGCATCTTCAGCCGTACAGAAACGGTTTGAGGGTAATAAGGATATTTCAGATATTCTAGAGAGCGTCGAACTGGTAGATAGTTTCCTCATGTATAAATTTAAGGGACATTATAAGCGGGGTATGCAAGATGCGTTTGATCAAACTATAGACCTATTAGAGATTTTGCGACTCTATGTGGGGTCCAACTACAGTGATGTAAGAGAAGGAAAAGCACGATTTACCATGGGAATTGTGGGGCTATATCCCGCTGTCGATCCAATACCCTTATTAGAGATTGAAGGTCAACAATGGGCGGAAGAATCGGCTACAGGTTTCCGATTCAAGATTACACCTGTATACCCTATTAACGTAACTCGTAACGACTTCACAATTATGGAGACTTACGGCCTCCTTCGGCTTCTGAATATATTTTCAAAAGTTAGGAATGGAGATTTGGATTCGCAAGAACTGCGGATTTTCCGCGCTGTGACATGGTTTGCAAAGGGAACTCAAGCGTTATGGAAAGAGGACAGCTATTTAAGCTATGCCATAGCCATTGAATCTCTCCTCTCGTTATCAAATAGTCACCCTCAGTCAACATATGCAAAACAGATAGCCGCAATACTATCAAACACTGAGGATAGCTGGTTTACAGTCCCCGATGACCGCCCAAGTCCTGTCAAAGCAACGCGCCTACCTATACGCGGTAGCATGGACAAAAACCTTTACTATATGCAAATGAAGCAGGAAATTGGAAGGTTAATAGAAACCCGCCATAGCATTGTTCACGGTAGCAGAATGCTATCTCAGGCGGATAATCAAGCCTTAGGAAGCTATGAAGCAGTTGTTCGGAATGTGATTTTACAGTATTTGAAAGAGGGCTGGGAGTCTTTGGAAAAATTTGAGACATGGCGTAACCAATCTTTTCCAGATCAAGAAACATCCCTATCCAAAATTCGGAATTATCTAAGAATAATTGAGAATGAAATAAATAAAATTCTAAAAGATGTTAGCCTTGATTGCTTATAAGGCTAATCCTTTCCAGACAGAACAAATTCATTGTCCCCTTCAGGGCTATGGGTGACGTAAAGCCGTGAAGAAAAAAATGAGATAGTTCTTCGGAAGGGGAGTAAAAGTAAAAGGGGACGGCTTGAGCGTCCCCTTTTGCTTTTACGAGTGCCAACTGCACAACTATGCAACTAAATCTATGGAAGCAACCAGTTCGCCCAAATCGAGTTGACGATAATGCGGGTTAGGGAATTTGCTATGCCTCAGAATAAAAAACCACACTCTTCACAATGTACCTCCGAGATTATTAGGGGTACTGCCGCTTTGCGGTATTATTTGAATACGCAGTTTAACCTTGTATTCACCCATTCCCGTAACGGAACCAAACCCACTCAAAAATGCGCCTAGAACACGTCGCCTTTAACGTTCACGACCCCGCCGAGGTATCGGCATGGTATGAAGCCCACCTCGGCATGAAGGTCATTCGCCGCGCCGGTGCGCCGATGTTTGCCCATTTTCTGGCAGACACCTCCGGGTTGAGCCTGCTGGAATTTTATCACAACCCCGATATTGCCGTCCCAGACTATGCCGCCGTAGACCCCTGGGTTCACCACATTGCTTTTGCCGTGAGCGACATTGAAGGCAACCTTGCCCGATTGGTCGCGGCGGGCGGCACTGCCATCGGTGCGCCCATGTCCAACCCCGCCGGGGATGTAGCGGTGTTTGTGCGGGACCCGTGGGGCTTGGCATTGCAGTTGGTGAAACGCAAGGAAGCCATGTTATAACGACAGAAAGCAGGACGCAGGACGCAGAAACGGCGAACGACATTTCACCACAGAGGTCACAAAGGACACAAAGAACGACAAAAATCCCTCTGTATCTCTGTTCCTCCGTTTCTCTGTGTTGAGCCGTTTGTCGTTTCTGCGTCCCGCGTCCTGAACCCTATGAATTGGAACTTTTGCCCCCGTTGTGCGACGGGGCTACAACCCACTGAAAAATCCGGCGCGGTGCGCCCCGGTTGTCCTGCCTGTGGCTTTGTCTATTTTGCCGACCCCAAAGTCACCGTCTGCGTGGTCATCGTGCAGGAGGGAAAGGTGCTGTTGGGGCTACGGAATATGGAGCCGCAACGGGGCAAATGGTGTTTGCCCGGTGGCTTTATGGATTACGGGGAGCAGGTTCGTGCCGCCGCCGCCCGTGAAGCGCGGGAAGAAACAGGGTTAGAGGTAGAGGTAGGGGCATTGCTGACCCTTACGGATTGGGACGATCCGCTTTCCCACAAAAAGGGGATTGCGCTTTCTTTTGAGGCGAAGGTGCTGGGCGGGGTGCTTCGCGCCGATGATGATGTATCCGAATTGGGGTGGTATGATGTGGAGGCGTTGCCCGACATGGCGTTTCCTTCGGATGTCATGGCGATCCATACGTATCATAACCGTAAAGAACCCACATCGGAGATACGTCCCGAACTAGCAGACCTTGCGGGAATCGCGCCAAACTTATTGGATGGCGAAGATGCTCAAGAATGGGTATCTCGCACCAGAAAAGAAGGTACGGAATCGCGTGAAGCGGTATGGCGCAACAAAAATGAGGAGCCGTATGAGCCGAAAGCATGACATTCTTATATCCTCGGCGGTGCTTATCGCTGTTGCACCCGTTTATCTACTGATGGCATTGCTCATTACGATAGAAAGCCATGCCTCGCCCTTTGTAGGCGTGACCCGCATCGGCAACAATGGTAAACCGTTCACCCGATACCTCTTTCGAACCACTACAGGGACAAGTTTGGTGCAAACCACACGGATTGGACGATTTCTAAAAACTACGGGGTTGGAAGAACTCCCTACTTTTTATAATGTCCTGATTGGAAACATGGCACTTCATGGTACTGCCTTGCTTCGCTAATTCCTATGACCCTACGGACACTTTTTGTTGTTAGCCTCTTCTGGCTGACTGCCTGTTCCCCCCGACCTGTCGCCACCCCCGTTGGCGATATTCCGGCGACCCCGTTTGTCGCCGC
>CBKYSX010000020.1:0-15142 GCA_966690745.1 uncultured Ardenticatenales bacterium | reverse complement strand
AGAAACAGGGTGATTTATTAGTACTCTATAACGAGTAAAAGAATCTAAAGACCTTCAATATCGGTAGGATATCCATGTATCAAATCCACCCCCTGCCGCCTCCTTATAAAGATGCCACTATCGGCACCCCTGCAAAGGAGCAGAAGGATGAAACATATCGGGCAACGGTTTATGGCTGTTACTGGTTTACTTCTGGCACTTTTCCTTTTAGCGGCGTGTCCCCCCGCCACCGAACCCCTCCCTCCCCCTACCACCGCCGTTCTTGCAACAGATGAAGTAGAGCCTACCCTACCACCGCCAACGGAAACCACTGCACCCCCCACTTCAACATCAGAGCCTCCCCCCACCGAAACGGCTGAACCCCCTACCCCGACAACAGAACCCTCCCCGACTTCACCCCCCGACCCCACGGAAGCCCCCGATAGCCCTGTAGATATCGAAGTAGGTATTATCGCCTATCAAAGTAATGGCTGTATCGGCTGTCATACGCTGGCGGCGGCAGAGGCAGTAGGCGCGGTTGGTCCTTCCCATGATAGTATCGCCACGACTGCACAGGAACGTATTGCCGACCCTGCATACACGGGTAATGCTACCACTGCCGAGGAATATATCCGCGAGAGTATCCTTGAACCCGGAATCTTCACCGTACCGGGTTATCCCGAAAACGTCATGCCATCGTTTAGCACTATCGCGGATGAACAGATAGATGCAATTGTGGCAATGTTGTTAGAGCAACGCTAACACAAAAGCGGAGGGAATACCTCCGCTTTTTCATTCGAGCACACGGTCAGTATAGGGCAACCATAACTGTTCGTATTGCATCGGCTCATCCCCCGGTTCATCCGGGATGGTTGCCATATACTGCCGCCCTACTCCGCCCTGTAGGTCACGGATATGCGGAATGCTTAATAACAAAGGGAAAAAAGCGATGAGAGCAACCCATCGGTAGCGCAAGGGCATTCGCCATGCGACAATACCACTTGCAAAAAGTGCAAATAGGGATAATCCAACCCGCATCCCGTATCGCCATTGCCAATCATCATACTGTAACGGCACCATATCTGTCAGCAGAATTCCAACCCCGACTGCCACAATGGAAATGAGAAATATGAGAAGGGTTCGCTTTATTATAAGAATACCCTTATTGGTCACTGTCTGTTATTTTCCCAATGAATACAGAAGTTATCGAACCGACTGGCAGATTCGGGATAATCGGGTAATCCGTTTACTCCTAAAGCCACTTGAAATTCAGCCCCGCTGTTTTGGATTGTAAAAGTATCTACCTCTATATCATTAATAATGATAGTCGCCTGGTTTTGAATTTTTCGGATTACCAAATGGTTTGTTTCCGTTCCGGCATGAATTGCTGTAGAAACTGTTGGAGAAATAATTAACACCTCTCCGGTTTGTTGGCTCCAATATTCTACCCGATACTGTTGAAGCCCCGGCTCGATGTAAACAGCGTAATTGCTTGATCCCTCCACAACGCTTTGCGAAAAAACCAATCCGTACGCATGACCATTTGGCGACTCCCAACGCATATCAGCACTCGCAGATAGTGAACCACTCACCCATCCGATTTCACCATTATTCACAAAACGACGGATGGGTTCTTTTAATAGAATGCGATACTCACCATTGTCATAACGCATATCGAATTGTTCGGTGTCCCATTCAATCCACCCTGATGTTGGGTCACTAAAATCATCGTATGCTCGCGTACATTCAAGTGTAGGCGTTGGTGTCACAACAGGGGCTGAATGCACCATCGCTAAATGGGTACTAAAATCTCCCCCGTTCATCATGCTTGCAGTCATTGGAAGGAGTGCAAGCACTACAATTGCCATTATCCCCATCAGCCATCGTTGATTTCCACTAATCACAATACTCCTCCGGTAATTGATATTCTACGCAAATCCATTATCTAACTCTCCGTACCCCGCATCCCTCAATAAACCGTACCGTCCTTCAAATGCCAGCGTTGCCCAATGCCCCGGAGTTCCATAGCGGTTTTTCAGGATTCCAATTTCCAGTTTGGTAACGGGGGGTACCTCTTGCCGTCCGCGCTCATCATCATCCATTTCGTAGTCGGCGCGATAATTGAGCAAGCCTAAAACAAAATCGGCTTCCTGTTCGCTCCCCCCTTCGCGCAATTGGTGTAGTTTCGGGCGGCGCGAACGAATTGCTTTTTGCACCTCCCGGCTTAGGTACGCTTCACGGTCGGGAATCCGCATTCCGTCCCGTACCGCTTCCCGCCCGATTTGCGCCGCCGCGACAATCGGCGCGGCAACCGTTTCCGCCAACCCTTTTAACCGTCTGGCAACCACGGTCACTTCAATATCGCGGCGGTCATATTTTTCTCCCTGCGGTACGGTAATCCGTTGCAGATAGTCCACCATCACCCCGGCTATTGTATGTTGCTCCACCTGGGCACGGGCATGTGCCTCTATATCGGCAATCGTCCATTGGGGGCGGTGAACAATCAATAAACGATCCTCCCATTCCATCAACTGCTCTTTGGCGCGAAGCAAGGCGGGTGGCGGACTGTGCCATGTTTCGCGGCTGGCAGGGTTTCGTAAAAAATCCCGTACCTCGTTCGCACTCCACCCCTCCCCTGCCGCCGCAGTTAATACCGCCAGCAACCGATGGTAGACACGCACTTCCGGCTCTTCCATGGAGTAAAAAATAAATTTGCCCGGTGCTCTGCCCGTAACAGGAACTTTCAGCCAGTTTGCCAATAGGTTGGTTTGTACTGTTGTTTTACCATGCCCCGTTCGCGCCCCGAAAACGGTGAGTTCGCCCGCATTAAATTGGTCACCCAATTTGTCCAATGCCGCCCACCCCGATGGAATCCCCGTCGGCAAATGGCGCGTCACTTCATCCAACCGGGAAACTGAGAAGGCTTGTGGCTCATCCAGCACCTTGCTCTGCAATTTCGCCAATGCCCCTGCCAACCCCTGTGCAATTTGAAGAGGGGGCTGTTCGCCCCGCTCCAATTCCCGTTGCCCGGTTTGTAAGGCGCGGGTCAGATCGCGTTGTAGCTCTTGCGCCCGTTGGCGGGTCGCATAATCGCTAAACAATCCTCTAAGGGCTTCGTAGCTATAGCCCAACACCAGCGCACAATGGCGCAAACTCTCTTCCCGTTCCCGTTCATCTTGCAAGGCTTCAATGGCGGGAATCAGACTGTCGAAAGCGGCATCCCTTCCCTGCGGAGTCGTCAAATCGTGGCGGGCAAAAGTTTGTTCGGCAAGATAAAGCATCCCTCTGGTAGCGGTACGAAGCAGAGTGCGATACCCCTCCACCCCATGTTCATTGAGGTAAGAATCAGGGTCTTGTTTAACATCGTGCTCACGGTCAGATAGTGTCGTTTCCGCTTTCGGCTTTCCGCTTTCAATCATCCGAGACGGGTTTACCACGTAAACCCTTAGCCCACTTCCCCGCAAGCGTTGCAGTGCCTGTTCCGTAGCGGCATGTCCGGCGGTATCCCCATCAAAATTAAGAATGACCGATTTAATCCTTGCCCGTATCAATCGCTGAACTTGCTCTTCACTTAACCCTGCGCCCCCCACTGCCACCACATTGGGAATTCCGGCGCGGCGCAACGCCAGCGCATCCATAAAGCCTTCAACCATAATCACTTCAGAGGTGCGAAGATTATGTAAACCAAAGGGGGTGCGTTTACTCCCGCCTTTAAGCATCAAATATTTGGCATGGTCTTCCGCCGTTCCGCTTAAATCCCGCGCCCACAAATTGATAATTCGACCTCCGATATCGCGCCATGCCCCGATCAATCGCCCTTCCCATCGTCCATCATAGAGCAAACCGGAACCGATAGCTCGCCCCTCCCCCACTTCGGCGGCGGGGTAGCCAATTTCATCATCACTAAATCCACCGGCACGTAAATGGTCACGAACTGCTTTTACAGAGGGGTAATAGCCAAACTCGCCACTATCCCATGTATCCGGCGCAAAATGGCGTTTTTCCGTAAGGTAATGGCGGGCGTGGGTGGCTTCTGGTTTGGTAAGGGCACTGCGGGCAAAAAGTAAAAAGGACTCCAGTAACGTGCGTTGCCGTTGGGCAGATTCAACTTCGGCAGTAGAGGCGGGGCGTTGGCTTTTGTCGAGATCCGCAGGGAGCGTAAGCCCTGCCTTATGTGCCAGCGTTTTTACTGCTTCTAAAAACGCCTCGCCCTGTGGCATTTGTCCGCCATTGATGTATGCCAACCAGGGCGTAAAGTCCCCGCCATGCACGGTAAACCCGAAGGGGGTATTGGCATAACATTCCACCCGGTCGGGGCGCGGGGAACCTCGTAGTGAGCGGGTTGTGCTATCGTGGGTCGCTACCCATGAGTGCGGACGGGCACGAAAGCCAAATTCGGGGAAAGCTCGGTCCAGTACCTGATAGAGCGTGGGAAATAACTCATGGTCTAGGAAATCGCCGGGGGTCGTCATGGTAGGTCGTTTCCAAAGGGCGGGGCGGTAAACGTCCCCGCCCTTTGGTTTTAGATTTTTTAAGAAATCTTATGTACTAAATTCCAACCGTAATCATCTGATTTGAGCTGTGACTGCGATGTTAAACTTCTTTGTTTTTCAAATCTGTGATGTTAAATTCGGTTGTGGAGCTGTGAGCGAGATGTTAATTCTTTCGACAATCTATCACCTCTTAATGGTACAAAATAACCGAAAATATATTAAAAGTCAATACATCTATGTGATTTTAAGGATTAGTTGAAATGTTTTGATAACAACATGATGGTGAGTGGGATGTTAAATTACAAAAGATAACATGGAATCTGCAAGATATAAAGAGGATTTTAGCTGTGAGCGGGATGTTAAACAACAGAATTGGTGTTGGTACGGTTCAAGTGTAAAAATAGCATAGTGACAGTGAGCGTGGTGTTAAATTTACTATCAACAAAGACCCATATGGATTTCTAACCTTTTTTCTTTTGCTTTACACCCGGACGGCGGCTTTTTAAGTTCGTCAATTCCTCCTGCGTGGGCGGAATTTCCTCTTCAATCCACCGCCATACGAGGGGACTAAGCTCTTCAGGGACAGGACGACCCCGCACAATCCCTTTTTGGTCCGGTTCTACCCCTTTTAACCAGTAACTGACCGATACCCCTGACACTCCGAAAATCTCACCCACATCTTGTTGGCGCATCCCCCGTTGTTTCATGGTGTCATACAATCGGATGTGAAGCGGTACTGAGGAAGTTTCGGCGGCTGTTACCAGTCGGGCAGTGCTGGGAACTGCATTGCCCCAGTAATCGGCTTGTGCGCGTTCGGGGTCGTGGATAGCCGCAAATCCGACGGTGTTCTCCCATTGATCAAGCAGTTGCTGGGTATAATCCGGGGGTACAAAACAATAGAGGCGTACTTTGTGAAGTAAATCCTCAACAGGCAGAGCCAGAAGTTGTTCATAGGTCAACCATTGCTCCCCCATCATTCCCACAATTTTCCCATCCAGGTGATGTTCAACTACTTGTTTTATGTCAAGTAATGCCTTCTGTACAAGGGTATGATGGCGACGTTGCAACCGGGTTGATGGCAGGCTGTACCCCATGTGTTGCATTATTCCCTTACTCCCCTGATTTCCGCCCCGTTTTACCCCCCCCAACGTAAAACCAATTTCAGGATTACGGGTAAAATGCCCCAACGCTCCGGCATATTCCTTTTTAGGGGGAATGAGTGGACAGAATGATGAGGTATAAAGCCGGAATTCTTTGGCGGTGCGATGGCTGGGCGGCAAACGATGGGTATGCCCGTTGCTATGCACGGCATCGCGCCGCAAGGTCATTTCGCTATCTAACCAACGTAATAAGTTTTCTTGTTGCGGCGTAAAATCAAGTGCCGAGGTTACAAAAGGACGATTGGCATCTACAACCGTGAAGGTATCTACCGGTTTTCCCTTGCCATCCCAGCCCCATGTCGCTTTTTCATCCTGGGTCAATTCCCGTTGAAAATCCAGTAAAAAGGCATCGCGCCCACTCGGTAAGCGCGTAAAGCCGCCGATAAAAATCTCTAAACAGCCAAAAAAGCCCCGTTGCACATCAATCACATACACGCCGTTCCCATGACTTCCTTTACCACGCGGAATGTATTGCCACTCCCCGATAAAACTCCCCATTCCTTTCCCCTTAAAATTAGAGATTTTGTGCGCGTCATATTTGAAATTAACCGTACGAAGTGCCTCTAATATCCCTTCGACATCCCGCTTCCAGTTTTTCGGCCACGCGTTACTCCGCGCCAGAAAGGGCCACAACAGAACACGGAAGGCTTCGGCGGGAATCTCAATCGGGTTCCGCGCCTGCCGCCCGACTTGCCCCAAAATCATCTCCATTACCCTTCGTCCCTGCTCGTAAATCCGCACCTCTTCCATCTTGGCATTAATGTGATTGCGAACACTTTCATCTGTGTCATCAAAACGCATTTGTACAACCATCGGGTCGGCTTGACGGAGGGTTTCTACCCAATCCTGTGCGAAGGGACCCGCCATCCCGTGCCACGACAATCCAATTTCGATAACCCCGCCGCCTACTTCAAAAGCACGTACCAGATATTCCCGTTTGAACTCATCCTGATCAATAAATCCCCCTTTGATACTGTAGCGGGTTTTCAATTCCCGTTCGTATTCGGCGCGTAAATCGTACACAAACGTGCCATCGGGACGATAAAGTGTTTTGATTTTTGGACTCTTTTCACCCTCATTCTTCAAAATATTTTCGATTTCGACAATCTTAATATCTTCCCATCGCCGCACACTGGACCAACTGTTGGGCAATTGAATCGTATGCGCGGCATTGACGATTTGGCGGGCTTGATCGCTCTGCGGTGCGGGTCCAAAAGCGACGTAGAAGGGTGGACGTGCCAGCCGGTTTGTATGCGTAACAGCATTTGCCACCGTGGTAAAGTATTTCCAACGGGGTTCGGGATAGCCCGTCAATGCTTCTATCGTGGCACGGTCATTTTCGTAAATTGCCAGAATCAAATCCACGATAGCTTGCCGTAACTGCTTCCAAAAAGTTACCAGTTGAACACGGCTCCATTGCTGTGGCTCTATACCCTCTTCAAATCGAATCCCAATCAGCGTCGGATACATGGTAAGCGCACGGCTTTTATCATGGAGTAAGGGGTAAAATTGCACTGATAGCTCTAACTTGCCGGAAGGTAGACGTATTTGCTCGTTGAATGCAAGGTGCGGATGGACGCGAAAAGGCGCGGTAATAATATCCCCGGCAAGATGGGGCGGCTCTACGCTCTTCGCTAATGTTTCGCTTGCTTCGCTGGCATCATTTTTAGAAGTGGTGTCGTCTTCAGTGGTATCAAGAGTCTGATTGCCCGCAGGATACAGATATTGGGTGAGTTCCTGCTGTTCGGAATCAGGTAGATGGGCAAGTAATGCCAGCAAATCATGGGGGAAACGGCGCAATTCGGCGGCATGACTTTTGAGAGAGGGGGTGGCAAGTTCGGTTTCATGCGCCGCTAACAACTGATAGACACTGCTTATTACGGCATCATATTGTAACGGAACCCGCTCTAAATCGCTGATGGTACGGGACGGTTGACGGACCCATTCCTCTTGCTGGGGATTCAAATAAATTTCAAGAAAAGGTGACTCCCATGTTAAATCTCCATTGAAAAGTGCAGTTTCTAAACTCAACATTGCATCACCAATCAGATTGGCGAGCAAGCGTAACACCCACGCCGGGTCTTGCTCCGCAATGCGTTTAAACAGGGAAAGTAGGGTTGTAAAGGTAATCGGAGAGTGGGATTGCATGACATCGAATTGCATATCTCGTTGTGCGGAGTGTATAAACCGGGCGGGTTATACACTCCGCGATGCAATCCGAAATATGCGTTATTTTGCTGTAGCAAGCAGACGGTCTATCTCATCACGTAGTGCACGTAAATCGTTAGCGGCTTCAGGGGAAGCACGGAACCAACGCCCCGCTTCGGTACGGTCAAGCCGCTTCAACAATCGGTGAAAAGTGCGGGTTTGTGCCTGTACTTTCACCGTTGCAGGGCGTATCACTTTATCGCCGGACAAAGTAAGCAATCGTCCTACTAATTGTTCAACTTCACGGGGTCCCCGTTCTTCAGGGTCCTTTTCATACCATGCTGCTAATTGGGACACTGCCTGTAATTGTAGATCAGGTCTATCACGTAATTTGGTAATGATCGGGCGCAGAGTACGTTCGCTCATGTTAAACGCCTGCACCATATCTTTGGCTTTGTCAGGAAGTGATAAAACTGATGTTAAATATATTCTATACCGTTTGCTGATGTTAAGAAAATCCTCCACTTCGTGCCACGGAACTAATGCCTTTTCATCATAAGGTGAACCATGGTTCACCCCGGATAATTCTTCTCGCAATGCCCATAGCCCGGCGGCACGTTCAACCGCATTAATGTCTTCACGCACAATATTTTCAATCAATTGATGGGCGCGAATTCGTACTCCTTCAGGAACAATCGTCGCTTTAATTTCATCGGGATTAAGTACGGAATGTCCTTCGTGTATTCGCCGATTCTCCAACCATAATAGAACATGTGCCCAATATCGTCGTTCGCCTGTTACAATCAGATACTCACATTCGATAGGAATATCGGTGGGAGTAGGACGTACTGAAATCGGGTTAATTAATCCGTTGTGGGCAATGCTGTCCGCAAGGGTGCGCAGTTCATTAAACTGGTTAATAAACCATGAAGGTGCATCTTTTGCCTGAGTAGAATCACGCCAGACGCGCATCACTTCCACAGGGGTTGCACCTTCTGCCAACATATCGCTTAGTCCGGTAGAAAGCAGACGGCGGGGTTGGTCGGGGTCGGGGCGAATATCTTCCAGTGATAGGCGATCTAACTCGCTTCCTGCTTCAAGGCGGTTGCGGTTTGCATCGCTCATAAACGACACAACGGTTGAAAGGGCATTCGGGCGTTTCTTAACCACGGCGTTCAACCTCCTTCACCAATTCCATAGCGGCGGCGGCGGCATCCCCCGCGCCACTGTAACCGAAAATATCTATCTGGGCAGAGTGGGCATCCCGAAACGCCACCCGACGGGGAATCGCCGGGAAAACGTTCTTCCCGAAAATTTGGCGTAATGCTTCCAACGTTTCTTTGCTTTCGTTGGTACGGTCTTGCAATGTGGGAATCGCTCCCAGAATCCGTACCCCGTTCACCTTTGCCACATCCGTAATTGTATCTTTCAGCATTGCAATTCCCATCATGGGAAAGACCCCCGGTTCTACCGGAATTAATACTTCATGTGCCGCCATCAGGGCATTTAAGGTTAGCAAGCCGAGGCTGGGGGGGCAATCAATAATCACAAAATCATATTCACCATCCACTTTACCAAGCGCGGCAGAGAGCCGATCCTCGCGTCGTAGCACCCCGATGAGTTCCATTTCGGCGCGGGCGAGTTTGATATGGGCGGGCAATATATCTAACTGCCCTCCGGCATACCCGTCCCGTTCGTTGGCGGGTAATTCAATGGTATAAATTGCTTCGTGAATTGGTGCGCCCGACACCACAACTTCGTAAGAGGTAATCACATCTTGTGCGGGTCCGAGAGTAAATTGCGCCGTCAGAAAAACCGAGGTTGCGTTTGCTTGCGGGTCAACATCCACTAACAATACCCGCTTGCCGCGCCGCGTTAGCCCTCCGGCAAGATTGACAGCCGTTGTACTCTTGGCAGTGCCCCCTTTCTGGTTGGCAATTGCAATTCGTCGCGTTTTCAATTTGGTCGTGGCTAATGGAGCCGGGGTAGGGGTGGTACGGGCTTTGGGAGGTTTGGTTTTGGTTGCCATATGTTGGGGAAAGGAAAGTAGCAGGGTGAACCGTGGTTCACCTTCAATAAAATGACTACCCTTCAGTATAGCAAAGTCGGTGGGGGAGGGAATACTTCTTATGGAGTATTGGAAGGAGAATATGCCCGTAAATAGAAATGAATATTGGCTAACGTCCATCGAATAAATAAAAATGGATTAAAAGAAGTCCATATTTAATTTTTTAGTAGACATAAAGTGAGACACAATGCAATTTATGACCAAACAACATTACTTGACATAAAACAACAGGGTGTGGCAATCCCCGTTTGCCACACCCTGTTGTTTTGGGAGTATTCCTGGCGGAGGAGGGGAGAGACACGCCCTTCCATACACCAATGACCCGATGGTCACTTGTCCCGTTCATCTGACCCATTTCTCTTCTAGCATAGGGCATCACCCCCATCCTGTTAAATGGAGGCTGCGCCAGTCGTACAAATGAATACAGGGTCACCCGGATAGAAACAAACAGGAATGCAATCGTCCTTATTTTTTGACTCCTTATCCGTTTTAATTCTAAATAACGCATTTATTTTTTCTACATCTTTTCTTCATTTTTTATAGGAGAATCTCTTTAGGAAATAGGTAGGCTACGGTTAATAGACAAAATAGTGTAAAAAAAGTTACAATAAACGTGTAAAATCTATAAATTAAGATTTTTATTTTGTTTTTAGCCATGACCCCCATAAAATGAACGGGAAGTCATCTTTATTGGTATATTCTATGCCGTTGTACTGAAAATAGAACGGTCACTACCGATAGGTTGAAAGATACTTGTGGGGGCGTTATCTGCATGGCTGTACAATGCCCCTGCATCACGCCGATAGGGGAGGAGAATCCGTATGTTTTTACCCGATTTAACCCCAAACCATAGTCACGCCCTGCTTCGTCACCGCAACGGCACAGCATTGCCCACGGACGAATGGGTTGTTTGGCGCGAATTGCCCATTTTCCGCCATCTGCCCCAGGAAGCATTGACGAAATTCCAAAAAGTTTCGTACCAACGCTCATTCCCGGCAGGCTTTACGATTCTGACGATTGAACGTCCTACCGAGTTTGTTTACATCATTCTGCGCGGTACGATCAAAATTCGCGCCCTGCATGAAGATGGCTCTGAAGTCATTTTGGCAATTCTGGGTCCGGGCGAAATCGTAGGGGATATTATTGATGAGGCACAACTCAGCTACGTGGCAATGGTAGAAACCGTAGAGGAAACTACCTTGCTCTGGTTGACGCGGGACGATTTCCAATCCTGCCTCCAAAGTATGCCCACGCTTAGCTACAATGTCGTCCAATCCTTAGCGCGGCGGCTCCGTACCACCGATAGCTATCTTCATTCGATTTTGCGTCTGGATGTGCCCGGGCGATTGGCGTATCGTTTGCTCCACTTCGCACAGGAATATGGAGAAACCTTGCCCGGTGGGGAACTGATGATACCCCTGCGCCTTACCCAGAGCGACCTTGCCGATTTGATCGGTGCATCCCGTGTACGGGTAAATCACGCTTTTATGGCTTTCAAACGTCGCGGTATTCTATCGGTGGGGCAGGACCACCGCATTATCATTCACAACCTAAAACTACTGGCAACGGTCTGCGAATAAAAGTTGACATAAAATAATAGTAATAGGCTATAGAATGAATGAAGGGGACGATGTGTTAATCACACCGTCCCCTTCGTGTTGTTGGAAGAAAATAATCCTGTAAAGCCACCTGTAGGGGCGTACCCTTGTGGTCGCCCGTCCGTGATATGTTCCACAGGGTTACGTATAGGGTAAAAATGGAAAGACCGTCACAATCTTCAACCCGTCATGTCAGAATCCCCATCAGGAGGGGACATCCGTCGTTCTGCTTCGGCTAAATGCTCTGTAATCTCTCTACGGAGCTTTATCGCGGCGGGTGTATCCGATTCCGGCAATTCCGCCAGTGCGGTGCTAAACGCATCGGCGGCATCCGCGTATTTCCCCATTTGTATATAAACCAATCCCAGATTATCACGACTGTTGGCGCAACTATATCCATTCTCCAATTCCTCATAGAGCGCAATACTACGTTCATAAGCACGGATAGCGCGGGCATATTGTTTATCGCCCGCAAACGCCATGCCCCAATTGTTGTACAGCAATCCCAGCAAAGCGCGAAAACGATTGTGGGTATAGACTTGCTCGGCAAGGTAGTACTGCTCAATCGCCAATGCCCATTGTTGTTGCATCAGATAAACATTGCCCAAATTTGCCTGTCCAAAGGCACGGTTCACGGGGTCACCTACCCGCTCAAATATATCTATCCCTTCTAAATAGTGTGCTTTGGCTTCATCATAGCGTTTTAAGGGGCGGAAGGTGGTTCCCACATTTACAAGCCCAAACCCGATAAGGCGATCATTCCCCGCCAATCGCCACAAGCGCAGGCTTTCCTGATTATATGCAAGCGCGTCCTCGTATTGCCCCTTCCAGTGCGCGGCGGTTCCCAAATTACGGTAGGCGTGTCCCCGTTCGATCCAATCATCTTCAGGTAAAACCGCAAGTGCCCGTTTCGCTAATTCTTGCGCTTCATCATATTGTGCCAATGTGTTGGCAACAAAGGCTTGAGCAATCAAAGCCGGGGGGTAAACGATACCCCGGCTTTCAAAATAAGACACCCCCTCATGTAAGAGGGTCGTAGCCGCAGGAATATCTCCCTGTAATGCCCGTTCGCGCCCCAATTGTAATTGCAACAGTGCATACGCTTCATCATCTCCGTGGGCGGTGCTGTACATCAATCCCTGTTCTAACCATTCAACCCTATCCCCGATTCGCCCTAATACGTTGAGATAGTCCACCACCAAAAACAGTAACTCGCGGCTTTGATTCCAATGATGCGTAACAGGCAACGCATGACGGAGAGTTAACAGCCACTGTGCCATCATGGATTGCGCCGATCCGCTATCAGCGGTGCGGGCTTGGGTTAAAGCCTGTTCTAAAGCGGTACGAATAATCGGATTGTCGTGATCAGAGAGGGTCGCCGGGAGCATCGTTGGGTCCATGGGTGCGATTGATATCTTCTAAGAAGGCACGGGTAAGGTTATGAAGGGTGTAGCGGCGTGTCTCCATTGTACCTTGAAGCGTGACCAGATTTTGCGTTATTAATTGTTGCAACGCCTGTAGGATGGTTTCAGAGGGTAGCCCGCTGACTTGTTGAACGGCATCGGCGGTACTGTTCTCGTCCGTCAGCAGAAGCAGGGCATGAAGTACAGCGCGGTTTTCCCCACTCAATGTTTGCCATACCCAATCGTAAAGGTAACGGTATAGGGATGCTCCCACCCCGCGTGCATGACGCAGTTCTGTCAACACCGGCAGTAATCCGTGTAAATCAATTTGCCCTACCACCAAGCGTAGTGCCAACGGATTTCCCCCGGTTGCGTTGTAAATAGCGCGGGCAGTTTCCGCACTACAATTCAACAATCCGGCAATATTACGGTTTTGGGCTTCTTTGTGGATTAAGGCAAGCGATTCTTCAAACGTAAGCGGGGGAACCGAATAATTAAAAATATCTCCTGCTTGATGGGGGGTTACTCTTGAAGTCAAAATAAATTTAGAAGGTCCGCGTGTACTTCGTAAAAAGGGAAGCAACCCGTTCATATCGCTTACCGTTTCAAGATTGTCCACCACCACTATCGAAGGGGTGGCAAGCAGATGGTCCTGAACTTCTGCCTCTTTATCAAAAACGGGAACCTGCCATTGTTCAGGCGCATATCCCATCAGATGCCGCCCCAATTCCCCTACCAATGTTTCTAACGAGAGTGCCGGGCGGTCAGAATAGAACTTTATTGTCCCATCCAACGAAAATTGGCTTTGTTGGGCACTAACCCACGCCACCCGGTCGAATCTGCCACCGGCGACCAATTCGCTGACCAGCGCATGCGCCAATGTCGTTTTGCCCACCCCTCCCATACCCACCAGGGCAATTATCCAGGGAGCATCCTCATGTCGGAAATGGGGGAGTAGCTGTTCTATTTTTGCCGTGGTTCCCACCAAATGGGTGTAATCCAGTTGCGGTAGCACACGAAGCCATTGGCGTTTACGGTCGCGGCGTAGCGCACGTTCCTGTCGCGCAAGCACCGATGACAGCGCGAAAAAAGCAAGCTCCTCTTTTTTATAGAGGTTACTTTCAACCCGGTTTGCTGTTTGTGCCACGTTGCCCATCGAAGCCCCTTCCCACCGCGAACGTAATAACTCTGCATGATGGGGGGCGTGCGTCATCAATTGGCTCAAGCCCGCTTCAACGGTGGCGGCAACGGCATGCTCAGGATAATCTCCCTGCCGTATTGCTTGTTCCACCACTGCGAATCCACGTAAAAATTCGCCATAGGGTTGAAAACTTCGCCGTGCCTTAAAGGTGCGTTTGAGTGTATCAGCTATCGTTGCGTGACTTTCTGTGTCCGTAGTCATGGTGTACCTCACGCCGGGAATGAACGATATAGGGTATAAGCGAATCGGGGGTTCACGGACCTATCGAAAATTTGTTGTTGCCCTATAACCGGACACAAACCCCGTTTAGCGAAAATTTCGGTTTGCCGAAGGGGTTCTGATACTCCTATAAAAGACAACCTGTATAAATTTGGGAGGTTTTGGAGAAGAATTTGGAGAAAATAGAGAGGATTTTAGAAAAATAAAAGGGTACTCTGAAAGGTGACGATTTATATTCTGCCGGCGATGATGAACAGGGAGGATACACCCTAACGGAAACCTCCCACCCTGCAAGTATTATCACATCGCACCATTCCGTCAAATAGACGGAACCGCAAAGGGGTCGCACACCTGATGAACCAGAATAGCCACACAGCGGCATCGAAAAAGACACGGGGTCAATCGAAGTATGATGTTTTAACACCTTCGCGTGCATCAGAACGCGGGTACATTGCCCAACCGGGCCCGCGTACTTTACAGTCCCCCGCCGCCCCTCTACCCGCTCCTAAACAAGAGGGTGTAACGGTATCGCCTGCCGCCCAACCCCGTGTCGAATTCGATTGGGAAGGGTTTGGTGCCGAACGAATACGGGATTTTCATATTGATTCGGGTGTAGTATAGACACGCCTGCTACGCCATGATAAAGACGAAGGGAAGTTTACCCCTTCGTCTTTTTACGCTTGTCGGGGAGGGGTTAAAGCCGCTTCTGCTTTGGCAAGATGTTGCAAGAGTCCCGCATGAAGAATGGGGTCATTGCTTTCTTCCCCTTGCTCCAATTCCGCCAACCCCTGCCGGAAAACTTCCGCGCTTGCCTTATACTGCCCTGCCCCGAAATAGGCTAAACCCAGATTGTCCAGCACATTGGCAAGTTGC
>CBKYSX010000019.1:0-15440 GCA_966690745.1 uncultured Ardenticatenales bacterium | reverse complement strand
GCGCCGCCTGGAATGGATTACCCAGAATCTGTTGGATTTGTCCCGATTGGATGCGGGTTTAATTCAACTGGACCGCAAATCAATCACCCTCACCGATTTCCTGAATGATGTGCTGGCTCCCTTCCGCCCCCGCGCCGCCGATCAGGGGTTGGCATTGGCACTCAATACCGCCACGGCACCTTCCACCCTGAACGTAGATGCACCCCGGTTGCAAATTGCCCTTTCCAACTTGGTGGACAACGCGCTGAAGTTTGCCGCGCCCGATAGCACCATTACCCTCTCGGCGGAATCCCGAGCCGATCATCAGGTCGCGCTTACCGTCCATAACATCGGCGACCCGATTCCCGCCGCAGAACTCCCGCTCATTTTTGACCGCTTCTATCGCGGGCATAACTCGCCCACCGGGTCGGGGTTGGGCTTAGCCATTGCCCACGCCATCGTCAAAGCGCATGGCGGCGACCTCTTCGTCACCAGCGATCCATCGGGAACCACCTTTACGATAGTGCTTTAGGCAGGTGTGTAGTAGACAAGGGGGTGTCTGTGGGACTACATATCTTACCTACCTTACCCACCTTTAACCTGTAGGGCATAATATATGAAGCGAAACTGAGTTTCTGCCGTGGAAAACCCGGTTTCTTTCTTGCGTCCCTGACTTATTCAATTATGAAACGGAGCATTTAAGATCAAGCGTATGTAATTCCACAATGGATACCTAGTCGCCGTTTATGCAATATGCAGTCGTTTACGCATCGTTGCCCCACCTAATTCCTCCTCTCTCTACACCTCCACCACCTGCCCCAACCCTTCCCGCTCCGCCACGTCCAGCACCGCGACCCCCGCCGCGACATCCTCAATTGCCAACCCGCAGGATTTGAAATAGATAATATCGGTAGTGGGGGGTGAAACAGCCCCTGCCACGATAGCCCCCAATTCCGCATAAAGGTTGTCCCACGCCCACCGCCCCTGCGCGATGGGTTGCAACAAATCCCCCGCCTCCTCTTCCGCCGCTTCCCGTTGGTCTACCACCACCGCCGCCCGTTCGATGATGCCCGGCGGCACTTCCTGCATATCAGGGCGATACGACCCTACGCCGCACACCACTGTCCCCGCTCGCACCCATTCCGCGTCAAATACAGGGGTGGTACTGGTTGTGGCGGCAACCACAATATCGGCTTCCCCCACCGCCTGTTCTTGATCGGTTACAGCCACATAAGTGTGTGTACGATCCTCTGCCTGTAGCCGTTCTGCTAACAGTCGCGCCGATGCTCCGCGACTGACGATATTCACCATTTCAATCGGGCGCACCGCACATACCCCTTCAATTTGCCCCTCCGCCGTTGCCCCCGCCCCGAAAATCGTTAATACCGTTGCATCCTGCTTTGCCAGCACATCCACTGCCAACCCCGTCACCGCCCCCGTTCGTAAGCGGGTCAGATACGTCCCTTCCAGAATCGCAAGGGGCACTCCCGTATCCGCATCAAATACGGTGACAAGCGCGTGAATCGTGGGCAACCCTTTGCCGGGATTGCCGCCATACACCGACACCGCTTTTTGCCCCAACCCTTTCCCCCCATCAAAAGCGGGCATAAATAAAGTAATGCCCTGCGGTGTACGAACCCCCAACCGCACCGGCATCACCACTTTCCCTGTATGCAATGCCCGAAACGCCCCCCGCATCGCCTCCACCGCCGCCGCCATCGGAAGTGCCTGTTTTACATCCTTTGCCGATAAAATTCGTAGTTGCATCTTGCCTCTTACGCGTATTGAGTCGTGAGTGTTGAGTAGGGTACGGCAAAGCGGCACCGCTTGCAATTTCCAAAATACGCCATACCCCGTAGGCTATGGATACCTTACGACCATCAATAAGATTCAAAGGAGAACTTCATGTCTGCACTCATCGAATGTGTTCCTAACTTCAGCGAGGCACGCCGCCCCGAAGTGGTGAAGCAAATTTTAGATGCGATTCGCGCTGTGGAAGGGGTCAATTTGTTAGACCATTCATCTGACCTTGACCACAACCGCACTGTTGTCACCTTCGTCGGCTCCCCCGAAGCAGTGGAATCAGCCGCCTTTGCCGCCATCGCCAAAGCCGCGGAACTCATAGATATGCGCGACCATCAGGGGGCACACCCCCGCCTCGGTGCAACCGATGTTGTACCCTTTATCCCCATACGGGGCGCGAAAATGGAAACCTGTGTCGAAATCGCCAAACGGTTGGGCGAACGGGTGGGGTCGGAACTGAATATCCCCGTCTATCTCTATGAAAATGCCGCCACCCGCGCCGACCGTATCAACCTTGCCGATGTGCGGCGCGGCGAATACGAAGCGTTGGTCAAAGCGATTGGCACCGACCCCACCCGTGCCCCCGATTTTGGTCCCGCCGAAGTCGGCACAGCAGGAGGAACTATTATCGGTGCACGTCCTTTCCTCATTGCCTATAATATCTACCTGACCACCAATGATGTCAGCATTGCCCAGAACATTGCCAAAGCGATTCGCCATTCCAATGGCGGCTATCGTTATGTGAAAGGGATGGGATTGGAAGTCGAAGGCATGGCGCAGGTCAGCATGAACCTGACCGACTTCACCAAAACCCCCATCCATCGGGTGCAGGAAACCGTGCGCCGCGAAGCCGAACGCTACGGTGTGGGTATCCGTTTTGCCGAACTGGTGGGCATGATTCCCCAAAAAGCACTCATTGATGCGGCGCGATATTATCTGCAATTAGACCGCATGAACGACGATCAAATCATTGAAAACCGGCTGAGAGAATAGAACGGAGAGCGGAGAATCCTGTTTTTTTGTTGTGGTCATTCGCGTAACAGCGTGTGTATTGCGATAAAGAGGAAGCGTCAGAAAAACCCCCTCTTAGGAGGGGGGTAGGGGGTGGGTTCCTTTCTCTCCGCTCTCCCTCTCTACTCTCCACTCTGAAAGGATGTAATGATAGCCACCACTGATACCCGTACCATCACCGGATGGGCGGCGGAACTCGCCGCCGCGATTGCGCCCCGCGCCGCTGATTATGACCGTGAAAATAAATTCGGGTTGGAAAGCATCCGCTATTTGCAAGAGCAGGGCTATGCCGCGCTCACCGTCCCGGTTGAATTTGGCGGAACCGGCGCAGGCTTAACCGACCTCTGCCGCGCTCAAGAGCAATTGGCAATGGGGGATGCCGCCGTTGCCCTTGCCTTTGGCATGTCCCTTATCAAAATCGGGCAACAGGCGACGCACCGTACCTTCCCTGAGCATTTATATGAAAAAGTGATGCGGGCGGCGGTGGAACGGGGCGCACTCATCAACAGCGTTGCCACCGAACCCAACCTCGGCTCCCCTTCGCGCGGGGGCAAGCCTGAAACGGTTGCTGTACCTGTGCCTGAGGGCGGTTGGCATATCACCGGGCATAAAACATGGTGTAGCCTCGCGCCCGTACTGGATTTCATCATTGTTTACGCCACCATCAAAGATGGCACGGATGAAGTCGGGCGATTTTTGGTCGAGCCGGGGGATGGGGTGGAAGTGGTCGAAACGTGGGATTCGATGGCGATGCGCGCCACGGGAAGCCACGATATGCTTTTTAAGCATGTATATGTCCCCGAAGACCATATCTTGGGGCGTGGTGGCAAGGGCGGGAAAGGCGCAGGGGGTGGTTCCGGCATGGTTCCCGCCCCTGACCCCTATTTTTCCCTCCCCGTGATTGCCGTCTATCTGGGCGTTGCCGCCGACGCCCAACGCGCCGCGCTGGATTATGCCGCCAATCGTGTCCCGCTTGCGCTGGGTAAACCCCTTACCTCCGTAGACCGCATTCGGGAAAGCCTTGCCCAAAACGAAGCCGACCTACGCGCCGCTCACCGCTTGCTCTACACGGTGGTGCGGGAGGTCGAGTCAAGCAACGGCGACTTCAGCGATGAACTCAAATTGGATATTTACGTTGCCAAACAGGTTGTCGCCAACAACGCCATTGCCGTCGTAGACCGCGCCACCCGTATTGCGGGGGGAGCCTCCCTTGCCACAGGGTCGGTATTGGAACGTGCCTACCGCAACGTCCGCGCCGGACTCAACCATCCCCCCGCCGATGATGTCACGGCGCGGGTGCTGGCAAAATGGGTCATTGAAGGGCAGGGCGAGGGGCGGTTTACCCATCAATACGGACCGTGAGGAAAAGATAGAGGTAGAGTAGAGAGAGGCGGTAAGGGGAAACGTTGTCGTTTCTCCTTACCGCCGATACTTCCGCACCTCCGCCGAACGCAGATACGCCGACACCTCATCGTAGCGTTTGTCCTGATTGGCAAACTCCACATAATTTTCCGCCCGCATCAGCCAATCCAACGTGGTGGGTCGTAACCCCTGTCGCCCCCGGTCTATATGTTTGGCAGTGACGGGGACAGTGTTACCACTATTCAGTGCATCCTCAATCGCAAGGTCGGTAGCAGATTCAATCAACGCCCGTAAATCCGCCCCGCTAAACAGAGCCGTTCCTCGCGCCACCGTCGTTGCCTCCACCCCTTGTACTGGGCGACCCTTTAGCAACCCCTGCACAATACTCACCCGCGCCGGTTCGTCGGGCGGCGGCACAAAAACGCGCCGGTCAAAACGTCCGGGGCGAAGCAAGGCATCATCTACATCCCATGGGGCATTGGTCGCCGCCAGAATCAACACATTCTGATTGTTCGCCCCAATCGCATCCAACTCCTGCAACATCTGGTCTACCAGGGTGCGGGTTGTACTGCTGGTGTGCCGTTTCCGCGCAAATGCCAACGCATCTACCTCGTCAATAAATAACACACAGGGCGCGTTTTGTCGTGCCTGTTCAAAAAAGGCGTGGAGCCGCTTCTCACTTACACCCAGATAGGGATCTAACACCTCCTCAATCCGCACGTTGTACATTGGTAAGCCACATTCCCCCGCCGTTGCCCGCGCCAACATCGTTTTGCCACACCCCGGCGGACCATACATCAGCACACCGCCGCCGCCCCGTTTGCCATACGCCTGATACAGTTCGGGACGCAAAAAGGGCAAAATAATCATGCGGTGAATCACCTTTTTCACCTCTTCCAGCCCGCCAATATCGGCAAAGGTGATCCTTTCCTCCGCTTGCAGGGTCGGCGGCGCATTGTCCGCCACCGTTGCGGGGCTACTCTGCGGCATCATCATCTTGACAAAACCCTGTTGGGTATAGGCTTCATCAATCTTGCTCTGTAATTGTGAAACTTCATCCACCAATCCCGCATAGCGCATGGCGTTCAGGCAGGATTGCGCCATCGGTAGTTGGTTTGCCGCTACTGCGAACAATCCTACTGTCAACAGATTCTGGCGCGGCAACTGCCCCTGTTGCAACAGCGTATCATATTCGCTCAACGCCTCTTCTTGGCGCTCAGCCGCCTGTAATGCCTCTGCTAACAGCAAACGTAAGGTATGATTATCGGGGCTTATTCCCAACGCCTGCCGCAAGGCGTTAATTTTTTCATCCATTTGATGACTACCCTTTCTTTAGGCTACATCTGTACGAATAAATGAGGATGGAACAGGAACTCTATGGTTGCCGCACTCCTGCTTTAAGGGCGTTTCCATTTGCGTAAAAGGTTATAAACAAGAGAAGCAATGAAAGTGTATTGCCACCAACAGACAAATCCGAATGTCACTGCCACTGCAATATCCGTCTGCCCGGATTGTCGAAACCACTCTTCCACAATGATAAAAGCGGCAATCAACGGAATCGGTTTCACTTTACGCATCACCGTTAACGGATACAAAAGGGGATGTCGCATTAGCCGGACATTACGAGTTTCTTCCGCGATCTCCTGTTGTGCGGGGTCGCTCAGCACTGCACGGCGCAACTGTTTCTCCGCTTCGCCCAAAGACCCCGCATTGGCGGCGACCACTCCCAGTAAATAAAGTGCCAGCGAATTTTCCGGCTCTTCCGCCAATACTACCTTTGCAACTCTCCGAATTTCTGCGGTGTCGTTCCGCAATGCCGCCAACCGCAATTGATTACGCCTGATCATCCGACCGGCAGGGTCAATCTGTTCAGCCCGTTGTTGATACTGATTGGCTTCCTCCCATTTCCACAACCGCGCCGCCAACCATGCCGATTCTGTTAATAGAAATATATTATCAGGATGTCGCTGTAGTCCCCGCCATAACGTGCCGCGGGCATGATCTATCTGCCCCGCCCCATCCTGATGTAATGCCAACATCCAGAACAACGCAGGCTCTTCGGGTGCAACCCATAACCCGCGCCGCGCTGTCTCCATCCCTTCAGTAAAGCGTTTTAACCGTTCCAATGCCCATGCGCGATAGTACCAGTATCTCCAATGAGCATGGATATCACCCGTTGCCTTATCTAAAATTTCCAAAGCACGGGTCGGGTTTCCCTGCTCCATAAAAAGTTTTGCCAGACCCACCACTTTTTGTATATCGCGTTCGGCTTCATCCATAAGACGTTCCTGTATTACGGCTACCCTCTACGTTTCCGCTCCAGATACCATTTTAAGGCACGGGGAACCACCCAGCTGTACACACAATAAAGCAGATAAAAAACCGAAACAATGGTCGCCAATTGTGTCTGCCCGATTGCCTGCAAACCATAGACCGCCACAATAAAACCAAGCCAGAGCGGAATTGCGCCGAACCGCTCAATTGGATACAGAGGAATCAACAAAGGGTGACGCAAATAGCGGGTTTGGCGCACTGCCGATGTCACCGTACTATTGCCCGGATTCTGCCGCGCCGCCGTGGTGAATCGTTTTTCGGCTTCGCTATATGCCCCCTGTTCCGCCGCCATATGCCCGGCAACATAGTGGGCAAAGGTGTCTTCAGGGTCATTCGCAAGCATCGTCCTTGCACCCGATACCGCCGTTTTTGTATCGCCGCGGATGAACGCCAATTTGGTGCGGTTGCGAACGACTACACCGTTGGTAGGAGCAATCCGCTCTGCTTCCGCCTGCAACCGTTCGGCTTTGTCCCATTGTCCCGCTTTTGCCACCAGATTGGCGTAATAAGTCAGCAAATTCGGATTTTCAGGGGCAAGGCGCAACGCATTCAGCACCGAGATTTCGGCATCGGCGAGTTTGTCTAACTTCTCCTGATTTAATGCTAGGATGAACAACATCCATACATTGCCGGGGTTCAACGCCAACCCCTTCTGTGCCGCCATGGCACCCTCTTGATACCGTTTCAGATCATGCAATGCCCATGCACGATGAAACCAATACGAGGGAATCTCCAGAACGCCTCCCTGCGCCCGGTCTAAGGTTTCCAAAGCACGGGTAGGATTTCCCTGCTCCAATTGCAAGCCCGCCAACGTAATGACCCGCATTGCTTCCGGGTCGTTTGTGTCGTGGTTCATAATATTTCCGTACTTCCGCCCGTTGCCATTGAAATCATGACCATAATAATCGTTTGGATGATGCCCAGCCCGAAGATTGCCGCCAAACCGGGTTGCCAGAGGCTGTCATACCCCGCCTCGCCATAATACATACCGAACCTACGATCAAATGGCTCTTGAATCCGGCGCAGGATAAAATAAGTCACCAATGCCGAAATGCGGCTACTCAAACGTAACAATTGGCGTGAATTGGCGGATGTGGCTAACGCATCAAAATTCATGCCAACATATACTGCCAGCCCAATTGTTACAATGGTGCCGATTACCCCTACCGCCACTACCAGACGCATTTTATCGGGAGGTAATTTGAGCCGTCTAGCATTGAAGTAAGACAATCCGGCAATGGCTAAGGTTCCTCCTAAAAAGGCAACCCAAAATTGCGAAGACAACTTCCACGGGCGTTCAATGTAACCCACTTGTGGGGATTGTAAGGATGGGGAAAACAAATCATTGTTGCGATTCGGCTCCTGTGTCATAGCGTCCTCCTCAATTTAAGAACGCGCTAAGTATATCCGAATCTTTCGACAATTTCATAGGGAAAGGGGTAATGCAAGGGGAGAAATGAGAAACGAGAATAACAGTCATAGCACCCTTCTCGTTTCTCATTTCCCCTTTCTCGACAAATCTATACCGCCGCCTTGAACGCGCTCCGCTTTTCTTTCGCCTCTCTCTCTGCCTGATACCATGCAATCGTTTGGCGCACCGCTTCTTCGTGGGGCGTATAAAATTCGCCAAAGGTTCGGGCGAATTTGCGGTGGTCTACCAGATACGGGTTCTCAAACTCGTATGCCATTTCGATCATTTCCCGCGCTTCGGGAATGAACAGCCCGCCCACCCACAACATCATTTTGCCCAAACGATTGATTTTGGGCGGAACCCCTAACTGTCGGGCGGCGATTTCAACCACCTGCCGGGTCGTCATCGTCGGCGGGTTCGGCACAATCCACGCTTGTCCTAACGCCCGTTCGTCAGTGCCCAGAATCGCCAACCCCTTTCCGAAATCATCAATCACCGTATAGCTGTGGGGTAAATCGGGGTTGCCAAAGACTTCGGCGGCTTTGCCCTGCACCAATGGTTCCCAGAAGCGTTCCCCCAATGCTGACCCCCGCACGCCTGCGCCATAGAACGTAGAGGCGCGTCCAATCGCGGCGCGTACCGTCCCTGCCTGATGTGCCGCCAGCACCACTTCCGCCATCGCCGCGCGAATTTTGCCCTTCTTGGTCGTGGCCGTATAGGGCAACTCTTCGTGAATCGCGCTTTCTACATGCCCGTACATATAAAGATTGTCCCCTACCACAAAAACCGCTCCGTTCGCCGCCGCCCCTTCCATAATACTTTGTTGCAGGGGCGGAAACTTTTCCCATTCGGCATACCCTGGCTGGGCGCATTGATAAACTGCTGCCGCGCCCTCCGTCAAACGGCGCGTAACTTCAGGGTTATAGGCATCCCCCGCCACCACCTCAACCCCGTGCGGTACATCCGCCTTGCCGCTCCGGTTCACCATTCGTACCCGTTTGCCCATCTGTACCAATGCCCGCATGGTTGCCATACCGAGCGGTCCCGTCCCGAAAATAACGTGCAGATTGTTTTCCGTTGCCATATTAATGACTCCTTTAATGATACCATGCCCGGTTTCAGGCACGGCTTGAACTAGCCCCCGCGCCAGCGGGGGTTTTAACGATACGACGATGGTTACATCAGGGGGTTATAGATGAAGGTAAAGGGTAAGGAGTAGGGAGAAACGACCTTGCCTTATTCCCCCTCTCCACTATGGAGAGGGGGTTAGGGGGTGAGGTTTTTCTCAATACTTACTGCTCAATACCCAATTCGTGCATAAACCCTTCCACCTCATGCCGGTAAAAGGCTTCGGCATCGCCGACAGTCGGGGGTGTATGGTGAAACAATTCCAGAATGATCATGCCGTGAATCCGGGTCCACCCGACAATCAAGGCATAGATCAACCCATCGGGATAGGCGGGTCCGAACTGTTCGCGTAGGCGGCGAATGGAAGGGAGGACGCTATCGGGAATGGTTTTATAATGCAATGGTAACTGAACTTGCCCCGCGTCCCACGCCGCCGCCAACGGCTGAGCAAGCGCAATAAAACCCCGTTGCACCAACGGAACGGTAATCTCGGCGGGGGCGATATAGCCCGGAATCGGGTTCCCGTAAATCAATTGAAATTCCATGGGATGTTGAATTGCCCACGCCCGATATTCCAACAGCACCGCCCGTAAGCGTACCTCGGGCGTAGCCCCCCCGTCGGACGTACTTGCACCTTCCAATGCCTCCGCTAACCCTGCGAAGCCATCAATAATCAGGGCGGTGATTAAATCATCAAGGCTGGGAAAATAGTTGTAAATCGCCGGGGCGGTAATCCCCATTTCTCGAGCGATTGCACGGAGCGATAACCCTGCTGTGCCGCTTTCCCCCATCTGCCGCCGCGCAATATTTTTGATTTCCTCTATCGTCTGTTGGCGAATATCTTCGCGAACCGGTCGTGCCATCGGAATCCTTTCCAAAACGCTATTTTATTTACGGAGATAAATTAAATATACAACGTTTATATATTTTGTCAAGAGGTAATTTTGCGACCAATCAAAAGCGGGTGTGCTGAGATTCTCAACACACCCGCTTAGTAAAAATACACCTCATTTAGTGCACCATCTGACCAATAAGAAGGTAATGATTATGGACAGCGAAACCGAGTTTCTGCCGTCGAAAACTCGGTTTCTTTCTCACTTCCATCTACCATAGTTTTTACGCGAGGGAGTATTTATGAAGGAAGTGCCTCTTGTTGATGAGCGAAAATAATTTGTCCGTCCATCCACTCAGGCTCTCCGTCCAGATGCTGAATCAGCGCAAGATAACGCTGATGTTGTTCGGGGCTGGCGGCATTGGCTTTATAGCTGGCTTCATCCCGAAAAACCACTGCCATCATCATCGTATGCGGGTCATTGTCCATCTGATACGTAAATTCTGCCACCAATCCGTTATGTACCCGGTCTGCCGCCCATTGGTCGGCAAGCGCGGCAAGTGCCGCTTCGTGCCCCGCTTTCACCTTCATTCGTGAAATCGTGCCGTACATAATACATCCTTTCCTGGGGGTGGGGTTGACATATGCAGTGTACCAAACCTGTCTTTAAAATGTATTACAATTTGTGCGGAAATGGTGCGGTTTTGGAATCTCCCTTTATGTACGAAACAAGAATCAATCTGGTATTGGAATATGTGCGTACTCACCCCACCGCCGATTTGTCGGTGGCGGAATTGGCGCGGATTGCGGCATTTTCACCTTATCACTTTCACCGTATTTTCACGGCATTGGTGGGGGAAACCGTGGCACAATATGTGTCGCGAATAAGATTGGAACGGGCAGTGGCTTTACTGAAAGGGGAACCTGATTCCTCAATTCTCTCGGCGGCGGTGGAAAGCGGCTTTCAATCGGCATCCGCCTTTTCCCGTGCCTTTCGCCAACGTTATGGCATTGCCGCCCGCCAATGGAACCGCCGTGATGCGTTGGTATTGAGCGAAGGGATTAACGGCAAGTCCAGCAAGAATCGTCAATTTTTTGAGCTCTTTCCCCGGTATGGTACAGAAGAACTCGTCGCGTTCGGTAAGACCGTAACGGTAGGGTTAGAATTTGTACCGGAACTGCCGCTTGCCTATATCCGGGTTGCCAATTCGTACGCACCGAACCGCGTCACCGATGCCTATGCGTGTTTGATGGAATGGGCACGGAACCTCTCTATTGAACCGTTAGATTGTATGTTGTGGGGGATGTCGCAGGACGACCCAAACGTAACACCATTGGAACTGTGTCGCTATGACATCTGCCTTGCCCTACCCGAAGCCCTTTATGCGCGCTTAACACCTACCGGAGAGGTGCACCTACGCCGTTTTCCCGCCTGTACAATGGCAACATTTCGGGTACAGGGGGATATCTGGATGGTAGATAAGGCGTGGCAATACCTCTATTCCTATTGGTTGCCACACAGCCGGACCGAACCCGCCAATTTGCCTGCCATCGAACGCTACCACCGTCATCCTGCCGAAGTCGGTTGGGAATGGTATGATCTGGATTGTTCCATTCCCATCATGCCGTGGTAATCCGTCTTTTTTCCCACATTGCCTTGAGGTATAGAACATTCCTGCCGTTTATCCACGATGTACTATGCACGAGGCAGTCCACAGGAGCAACCCATGAACTTAGGAACCTTCTCTGTAAGCCTCGCTGTGAAAGACATTGCCGCCAGTCGCCGTTTTTACGAAGCCTTTGGTTTTACCGAAATAGCAGGGGACCAAAGCCAAAACTGGCTGATTCTTGGTAACGGCGATGCCAAAATCGGCTTGTTTCAAGGGATGTTTGACTATAACATTCTTACGTTTAATCCCACCGATGTGCGCTCCATCCAAAAGAGCCTCAAAGAAAAGGGCATAGCTTTCCAATTAGAGGCGGACGAAAGCATCACAGGACCCGCCCACGCAACCCTGCTGGACCCCGACGGAAATGCCATTTTGCTGGATCAGCATGTATAAAACAAAAGTTTTTTGAGTTTCGGCGGTGTGGGGGGCTATTTACTCAGGCTTTCCCCGCCGCCGATTCGGGGAAAATCGAGTGCAGATTATCGGTACTCATTTGACAACTACCCTAACCCCGCTATAATCCTACCACGGTCAGAAAGCCGTTATATTCCGGCGTAGCTCAACGGCAGAGCAACCGGCTGTTAACCGGTAGGTTACTGGTTCGAATCCAGTCGCCGGAGCCTAGAGGGATCGGGTTAGGATGCAAATCTTCACCTAGTCCCTCTTTTATTTAATAACAATAGGGAGTAAGGTCGGGGCGGTAGCCTCTACCCTACTCCCTATTCTGTTTATGCCCCTGTGTGCGTAACTGTTAACCATATCAAACATTAAGGGGGCCGTGAGACCCGAAACCCAAGTTCCCGGGCGCGAGAAATCACATCTCGCGCTTTTTGTTTCCCATTGTTCTAAACTCAAATCTCTATACTTGTAAAGCACCCTTTTCGTGAGTCGTTATCCATTTCTCATAAAAACGGCTAAATAAATTTGATATAAGAAGAGCCTGTAAATCTTCGGAGTACCCTCGCTATGCCCCTGCGATTCTTTCTACTTAACCTTATCCTTTGGGGGATATGCGCCTGCCAACCCGCCGCCCCACCCTTACCATTGGTACATCACACTCCTGAAATCGCGCTACAAGCCCTTCATCCCCGGGATGGCCCCCTTCACATTCTGGCAAAATACCCGTCAGGACAGGGAACCATTCTGCTTTTTTCTTCCCCCAATCAAGGAGGGGGTGCCTTTAATAATCCGCGTCCGCAAACAGGAAGTGTTTATCTTGAGCATGATGCAACCCAATGGGTTGCTTTGATGTCGAGCTTTGGCACCCCCGTTGACCCTACGATGGCTCCCGATAAAACCGTTGTCCACGGAATCAATACCGTAACCAATAGACACGGCAATTCAATCCTATTTCTACAGGGGCAAGCCTTGGACGAACGTATTTTATGGGTAGAAGCCCGTTTGGTTAGCGGAGATATGATTCGTACTCAAACCACTGAGGGATTGTTTGCGCTGGCGACACCCTCTTTTAATGGATTCTGTGCGCTTCGATTTTTGGATGGCAACGAAGATTTGATCGAAGCGCAAGAATTGTTGGAAGATGTGCGTTGTGTCCCTGACCTGTTTTGGCGAACCCCATAACCGTTGCACCAATATCATAGGCTTCGGTATATCTTTCGATATAGCCTTTCGAAAAGAACGTGTGCTACCCTTTATTCATCGTTAGCAATAAATATGGAGGGACACATGAACGAACAACCCACTCAAAACAACCAAGACAAAGCCGGTTCCAAGATGGGGGTCGGTATTGCCATGGGCATCGCCATCGGGACAGCCATTGGGGTCGCACTGGATAATATTGGCGTTGGGATTGCCCTTGGCGTTGCCATCGGAACCGCCATTGGTGCCGCGCTGGGGCAACAAGCCGCTCAAAAAGAAGAGTAAAATTCTAGTTGCCTGATTAAAAACTACCCTACAAGGTGCGGTGTATTGCCAACAGAGGATGGCGCAAGAAAGCCCCCTTTTGGGAGGGGGAAGGGGGTGGGTTGTCGTTCCCTCTGTTTCAATCTTGTTTGTCAGCCCCGTGCGTTTTTAGCATTTGACCCTCTGCGCCATTTGGCGTATTCCTCCTCCGCCTTCCTCCACCCCAAAAACACGCTGTCCCCCTGATGTAATCCCATGTCGCTTCCCCTATACTGTCCCTACCTCGGACAACAAACAGCGAAAGCGCGATCTCTCTCCCTGCCTTTCGCTGTTTGTATCCGACATAAAAATACAAACCGGAATAAGCCAAAAAAGAAAAGCGGCGCAGGAGATTGCTTCTCCTGCGCCGCCCCAACAAGTTACTATCCCCTGAGGATTCCATGCAAACCCGTTGCCTCCTAATTACCCTCCTGTTTCTCCTCCTTCCCGCCTGTGCGCCGCGCAGTGAACCCGGCGACACGCCGCCTACCCCGGATATATCGCTTACGTTGACGACCACGCCCCAGCCGGACGTGCCGCCAACAATGACTCCCTACATTCCGCCGCCGACCGTAACGCCCGATCCGCAATCAGTCACACTGGGGAAGGGTGTGTTGACACCGTTGGTTCCCGTTCCTGCCGATGCCACCCAAATCAAAGTCGGGCATCAGGAACGGTGGTTCACCTATCTGCTTCTCCGCCCTTTAGAAGGACCGACCGGTCCGGCACCCATCCCCTCCACGCTGACCGTGTTAGATAGTGCCACAGGCGCGACATGGGAAGTCACCCGTTCCTGTAACGATTTTGTCTGTGAATTTGCATGGCTATCCACCGGACAATTGTTGTGGTTGGAAGACGGGAATGTCTTTATTGCGGATGCCGACGGGCAAAACAAACGGGATTTGAACGCCCCCGAAGGCATCAGCGAAATTTTCGGGGTTAGTGCCAATGATATTGCTGTTTTGCGTGGTGGGGATGGAACCCACCTGTGGCGGTTATACTTGCCGGATGGCACCTTTGATGCTGTGCCGGAAGCACAACCCCATGAGCAACCGATTCCCGATTTTGTGATGCAGAACGACCTGCTCTATTTCACAGCAGATGGCACAATGGCAGGGTTGGCGTATCAAACCACCTTCTATCCCGAACCCGACCTGAAAATAATTGCGCTTTCATTAGAGGCAGGCTCTGCGCCTACCTTGCTGGCCGCCCCTACAGGTTTCCAATATCCGGGGCGTGGCGGACCAGCACCATTGCCGCCCGTGCCGCTTCCGGGAACCCCCTACTGGCTTCCCCCCGAAACCTTGTGGCTGGGTGAGAACGGGGTCACGATGCCCGTTTCGCTTGTGATTGATGGTGTGACCGGGGAATTTGTAAATCTGGAACGGTTGACCGGGCTGGGCGATCAAGGTTTCCGCATCATGTACACCCAACTATCGCCCGATCGTCAATATGTGGCAATGTATGTGGAGGATACGCCGACGGACCAACCACCGATCACGATGGTGCAACGGTTCTATGTGGCTCCTTCCAATAACCTGGCGGGTGGGATGATTCTGACGGGAACAGTGGAAGGGTGGGCTTCTAACCCCGCCGCCATCATCCTGAAAGAGTACACCGGCGAGCTAACCTTACCGCTCTTTCACGTATCCCTGACCGATGGTACGAAAACGCCGATTGTCGAAACGGTTCCACAATTTGAGTTTGGTGCTTTTGCCTCAACTTCCACCGCGCTCTTTGTTCAACCCACCGTACGGCAGGCGGAAACGCTGGTACTGGCAGGGGATGGCTCGATTGTGGGTCGCCAGAACATTCCACCGCGCCATATCGTCTACGATGGCGGCGAGGAGTACCGTTCGGAATTGGTAGGTGCATTTGGAACCCGCCTCTACATCTTCGGCGGCAACCCTAACGATGTTGAGGATAGCACCCAACATGTGCTGTGGCGGTGGGACGCATCCGAGTAATGCGAAAGGAGAAATGAGAAACGGGAACTTTCACATAAGAT
>CBKYSX010000018.1:0-15810 GCA_966690745.1 uncultured Ardenticatenales bacterium | reverse complement strand
TCACCACTACGTGAAAGGAGCATACGATGGGGATTCTCTCATGGATTATCGTTGGTGCGATTGCCGGATGGCTGGCGGGCTATTTGATGAAATCAAGTAGCGGATTGCTGGGCAACATTGTACTGGGCATCATCGGCGGGATTGTGGGGGGCTGGGTGCTGGGGCTTGCCGGAATCGGGGCGGGCATGAATGGCTTCAGTATCGAATCGGTTCTCACCGCCACGCTGGGCGCGGTCATCCTCATCGGGCTGGGGCGAATGCTCACGGGCAGACGTGCTACCTAACCACGTAATAAACACTGAATACGTGCAAGATAGAACGGCAACGGATGAAAAACGTTGCCGTTCTTTTAATTTGGCGTAATTTGGCGTGGGTCAATCTGTTCAACACATACCATCTAGCGCACAACTTTACGGCAGGTCGTTGTGGTCGTTCAGCTTATCAGTAGCCGCCAGTTCCGCTACGCTCCACTGGCGGACGGGCGGGGAAATCCCCGGATTTTCTTTTCCTGCGACGAACAGAACACAACGTCCCCGTTGTGTCCTCCAATCCTTATGCCATTCCTGTCGTCACTGTCGTTGCTTTCTTTCACTTCCGTTCACTCTCTTCTCTGTCCACTTACCCCTGCCCTATCCGCTCTCAATCCCTTTGCAATTGCCCCAAACATGGTATGATGAAGCCATGCAATAGCCATCATTATTCGCAACGGGGCGAACCCCAATCCCCCTGGTGCGAACCACTGTTGGAGGTCTTGGTCTATGAAACTACCTCGCTCAAGCGGCATCCTGCTCCATCCCACCTCATTGCCCGGTCGCTTTGGTATTGGCGATCTGGGCGAAGCGGCGTATCGCTTTGTGGACTTTCTGGCGGAAAGTGGGCAGAGCTGGTGGCAGGTGATGCCGTTGGGTCCCACCGGGTACGGGGATTCGCCTTATCAAAGTTTTTCTGCCTTTGCGGGCAACCCCCTCCTGCTGAGCGTGGAATGGTTGGCAAGTGATGGCTTGATTGACGAAGCCGCGTTGGACGAGGTTCCCCGCTTCCCGAACGACCGTGTGGATTTCGGCGCGGTGCAGGAATGGAAAATGGGGCTGTTGCGGGTGGCATACGAACGCTTCAAAGAATCCGCCCCTGCCGAAGAACATCAACGCTATGTCGCCTTTGTTGAACAAAATCGCTATTGGTTAGAAGATTACGCCCTCTTTATTGCCCTCAAAAAACATTTTAACAAACCCTGGAACGAATGGGATGCCGACATTCGCGGCTATCAATCGCAAGCCGTTGCCCGATGGCGCGACCAATTGGCAAACGAAGTCGCTTTAGAACGTTTACTCCAATACCTCTTCTGGAAACAATGGACATCGCTAAAGAATTACGCCACCGGCAAACGGGTGGGCATCATCGGCGATTTGCCCATTTTCGTGGCATACGACAGTGCCGATGTCTGGGCACACGCCGATTTGTTCTATCTGGACGATGCGGGCAACCCGACCGTCGTTGCCGGAGTGCCGCCTGATTATTTTTCTGAAACCGGGCAACGCTGGGGCAACCCGCTCTATCGTTGGGACCGGCTGGCGCAACGGGGCTTTGATTGGTGGATTGCCCGTCTGCAAGTGGCGTTCCAACAATTTGATGTCGTACGCTTAGACCATTTCCGTGGTTTTGAAGCCTATTGGGAAATTCCGGCGAGCGAAGAAACCGCCATGAACGGGCGATGGGTTAGAGCACCCGGACAGGCATTGTTCAGCGCGGTGCGCCATCATCTGGGCGATGTGGCGATTATTGCCGAAAACCTCGGCTTGATTACCCCCGAAGTAGAAGCCCTCCGCAAACAATTTGAATTTCCGGGGATGCGTGTGCTCCAATTCGCCTTTGACGGCGACCCTGCCAATCCCCACCTGCCCCATAACTACCGGGTCAATACGGTGGTTTATACGGGAACGCACGACAACGATACCACGCTCGGCTGGTGGGAAACCCAACCCTATGAAGTGCAATACGAAGTCTTGCGCTACCTGGGGCGGCATCACCTGCCTCCGCTCCGCATGGTGCCTCAGCTCATCCGCCAATCCTTCCGCTCCATCGCGGCGGTGGCAATTGTCCCCATGCAAGATTTGTTAAACCTGGGCAGTACCTCGCGCATGAACACCCCCGGCGCGGCTTCGGGCAACTGGGCGTGGCGTTTTGAACACCAACAACTGACAGGGCATCTCAGCCGGTGGCTCTTAGAAATGACCAAACTCTACGGACGCACCCCGGACGCGATGCAAATACCCGATTAACGACTGAGTATTGAGCAGTGGGTATTGAGAAACGACACCGGCAATACCCCCACTATAGCGAAACCGGGTTTCTGCCGTTGAAAACCCGGTTTCTTTCTTATTTCCCTTACCCTAGTTATTGCCGAAACGAAGCAATCACAGCATTGAAGACACAATAGTCGGAATCGGTAGGGTAGGGGGTGAGGTCGCCGTTTTCTCAATACTCAATCCCCAATGCTCTTCCGTTCACCCCCCTTTTTGCTTCACCTGATGCCCCTCTTTTTGCAAATAGGCAATGATTTTGTCGCGGTGGTCGCCCTGAATCTCAAGATTTCCTTCTTTCACTGCCCCGCCCGCCCCGCACTGCGTTTTTAACTTCTTGAGCAACGGTTCCAACTCCGCTTCCGGTAATTGCAAATTGCTAATCACCGTCACGGTTTTGCCGCCGCGCCCTTTGCGGTCCCGTTCCACATAAACGGTCTTATTCGTCGCGGCAAGCGTAGGAGCCTCTTTTTTCGTGGGGGGTTTACCCTTCGCAGGAGCCGATTTTTTCTCTTTGGGTTGTTGAATCTCGCCATCGTCCGTGCTATAGACAAGGCGGCGGTTAGAATCGGGCATAGTCAATTGGAATAGTGGTTGATGGGTAAGTATTTTAGGGAGCGTCGGAACGCTCAAGGATAAGTGTATCCCCCCGCGCTGTGAGTACAAAGTTGTCGGGCGTATAGATCAACCAATGATCGGTATCCTCTCCTGCGTGGCGAAGCACTTGCAACATGTAACCCTCATCAAATTCAATCTGTAAGTCCAACAACGCAGAAATACAAAGAGATAATAGTTGCTTTCCCTTTAAGAGTTGTATAGTTGCCATATCTTTAGAGGAATCGGCACATCCTGTTACAAATGTTCCCCGGTGTACGAATCGCCAATTGCATTGATACAGCCAAATCAGCCATTCATATTTTGGATTGCCGCTATTACGATAATAGCTTTGAACAGAGCCAAATTCAAGCGTTACAAAACTACCGTGTCCGATTCGTGCTTGTTGAACGGATTGATGTAGTAAAGCAGAAACCAAATGGTGGGCATCTTCAACCGTCAAAGTTTTAGACATCCTATTAATCAGCTTCTGCATCCAACAGAGATTCGTCGTACCAGACATCTTCATATCCCGTCGCAATTAAAAACCGCCATCCGGGAGCAAGCCCTAAATATCCCATAATTTCGGGGCAAATCTGATGAATATGCCTTATATGATAGGGCTTAAAAAAATCGTCTTGGGTAGAAAGAGTTTCTCCCCGCCAAATAAACCATCCTGTGCTTTGTCCCTCAAGAGGGTGGCGCAACCCGTTGATAGGCAACAAACTCTGGTTATAAATGGTATCCGCCACCCCAATTATTAGGTCAGGATCAGCAGGACAGAACCCGGCACCGTATCGTTCACATATGGCGCGTTGAGCAACTATAATCGGCGACTCTCTGAATGGTTCGGGTACTTCTTGCATGGATATGACTCTATCAGGAAGTGAGGCGGAATAACGGTGAATGTGGTATCCACAGCGTCCTCGCTGTGGACTCCCGGCACAAACCTGTCGTTCTTTGCGGCTTTGCGTCCTCTGCGTGAGATGGTTGTTTCTGATTTCTGCGTCCTGCTTTCTGCTCTTACCCGCTCACCTCAATCCCCGCCAACGCCTCCAACGCCTTAATCAGCGCGTGGTTGCCTTCTTCGCCCAACCCTTTCGCCTGCAAAGTGCGATACAGATTAAAGACCAACGGGGTCAACAGCAGGGGGGATTCCAACTCGTCGGCGGCTTTCATCACCAACCGCAAATCCTTTTGTTGCAAATCCACCATAAAACCCGGTCGCCAATCACGGGCGAGAATCTGCGGACCGCGATTGGACAACATCCAACTGCCCGCCGCCCCTTTCTCCACCGCCGCAAGGGCTTTCTCCATATCCAGACCCCCGGCTTTGGCGAAGATAAAGGCTTCACACATCGCCAGCGCGTTCCCCACCACCAGAATCTGATTCATCAACTTGGTCGTCTGACCCGCACCGTTTTCCCCGATTAGCGTAATCGCTTTCCCCATCGTTTGCAGAACGGGCAGGGCGCGGTTGAAATCGGCTTCACTCCCCCCTACCATAATGCTCAACGTTCCCCGCGCCGCCCCTTCGCTCCCGCCGCTGACGGGGGCATCCAACATCCCCACCCCTTTGTCGCGCAGAAGCCCCGCCATCGTTTGGGTCGCTTGCGGGCTAATCGTGCTCATATCAATCACCAGCGACCCTTCCCGTACACCATGAATCACCCCATCCTCGCCCAGAATCACCCGTTCGACATCGGGCGTATCACTGACGCAGGTAATAATCATATCGCATTGCGCGGCAAGGTCGGCAGGGGTGGTCGCGGCGGTGGCTCCTTCCGCCACCAACCCTTCCGTTTTGGCGGCGGTGCGATTCCACACCACCAACGGATACCCCGCCTTCAGGATGTTTCGCGCCATCCCTTGCCCCATAATCCCCAACCCGATAAATCCGATGGTTTCCGCCATGAGTCCTCCTATGGATGACAATATGTTTCCGCTCTATTGCTTCCTTACATAAAAAAAGGTAATCGTTAAGAGGTCGAAACCGAGTTTCTGCCGTGGAAAACTCGGTTTCTTTCTTCCTCCCCTTACCTCATTTTATTCGAGCATAAGTTACGCAATTCAAGCGATAAAAGGAGAAAAGAATTTTCTACCACAATGCTTTTCCCCTCAACCCCGTAACTTCTAAAGAATATAGAGCCTTTATCATCTCATAATGCGGTAAATCCGCCCGCTCTCAAAATCACTCACCAATAGCGACCCATCTGGGGCAACCAACAAACTCTGGGGACGGGCAAGTCCGGTAATAAAGGGGGTAATGTCGGTGGCGATAGCATTATCCCCCGCGATTTCATACGTCACCGCAAGCACGGCGGGGGCGGGTCCCGCCCAATTGGCAACCAACATCACATTCTCAGCCCACGGGGAAGGAACCACGCCAACGGGGGTGGCATGGGGCGGAAAGAGCGCGACGGGCGGGCGAGTTGCGCCGCAACTCGCCTCCGTTCCGCCGTAATTGGTCGCCGCTTCGCGATTACCGAAACAGGAGGGCCAGCCAAAATCCGCCCCCTCCACCACCAGATTCAGTTCATCGGGGGCGGACCCCTCATTTACAGGGTCATCGGCAACATCGGTAATCCACAATCGCCCCGTACTATCGTAGGCGTGGGCGTAGGCATTTTTCAACCCCACCGCCAACGGTCGGGATTCCATGTTATCGGGATTCAGCACCCACAACGTCCCCGAATTGGGCGCGGCACTATTCCCCCGCCGCGCCCCGCTCGTTTCATAGAGCAATTCGCCATCAGGCGTAACCGTTAAGGTTCCATTGGAACGCCCATTGGTCGGCAACCCTTCCAATATCGTTTCCGGGTCGCCGATTTCGATAGGGTCATTGGCGACTATGGGAGCGCGGAGCAGGGTGCGCCCCGCCGCGATCCAGAGCGCATCGCCCAATACCGCAATCCCTGTAGGCTTGTCCAACCCGTCTAACAGCACCCGGCTCTCGCCTGTTTCCAAGGCAATGGACAGCACTTGCCCCTGCCCCGCGTTTTCGCCCCCCGCCAACTGCGCCACCCACAACGTCCCGTCCGCTCCCCAGGTCATCTGGGTCGGACCCGTTAAGGATTCCACCACCATCTCTGCGCTATATCCATCAACCAGCGTTAGCCCCGCCGTTTCCGGCACGGCAGGGTCGGTGGGGTTGCTTTCGGGGGAAAGCACCACAGGCGTAGGAGCTGGTTTGCTACAGGCAGTAAGGACAGTCAGCAGAAGGAGGGTAATCAGAGTGTGATGATTCATACATGAACCGTAGCGAAGAAAAGCGGGCAAGGCAAATTACAGTGAGAATTGTATCCGGGTTTACTATAGTCCATTGTCAGGAAATAATTTTGATAGAGATGTAGGTACAGATTACGACTACAGATATACCCCGAAAGGCTCTTTTGATAAACTCTAAGCGTTTACTCGCAATTATGCGTGACCCGCACCGTCCGGCGCGGAAAGAGTGGCGGCGGGTGCAACACAACCCTTTCTCAAAACCAATACCATCGGCTTTCGGCTGGTAATTGTGCCGGCGATGCCCGAATAGGTTTGATTTATAACGCGATGTGGGAACAAAAATAGAAACGGCGAAAAATTCTCTTAGGGAATGAGAGTGGAGTATAATTTCTTTACAACGGTTTTCCCATGAAAGGGTGGCTTATGAATCCTGTTGTTACAGTAGATGCTATTTTCGATCAAGCGGAATAACTTTCTGCTCAGGATAAACTCCACTTAAGTGAGAAGCTGGTTTAGGCGATTCGCTCTAAAACCCCTCTCTCATCCACAGCTTCAGCACCAACCCGCAAGATCGTTGGTTTATTTGCGGGGAAGGTGAAATATGGATGGCAGAAGATTTTGATGCGCCCCTGCCTGATGAATTCTGGATTGATAAAGAAGAATAAAGCAGGAATATCACTTTTAATGGATACCCGCCCTATATTTTACGGTAGTTGTCGTGGTCGTTCAGCTTATTGGTAGCCGCTAGTGCAGTGCAACGGAACTAGCGGGCAGGGAGATTCAACTCTGCCCGGTTCTATCTCCCATGATTCCCGACCCCACCCCTACCTCCGAACGGCGCAATGTGGCATTGCTGTTTATGGCGCAGGCACTGTTCCAGACCGGCTCCGTGCTGGCGGTAACGCTTGCCGCCATCGTTGGTGCCCTGCTCGCGCCCGACCGCAGTCTTGCCACGCTCTCCGTCACCGCCACGATTATCGCCACCGCCGCCACCATGATTCCCGCCGCGCTTTTTATGCAACGCCGGGGGCGTAAAGCGGGTTTTCTGCTTGGCGCAGGGCTGGGGGTGCTGGGTGGATTGCTGTCGGCGGCGGCATTGCAATTCAGCAGTTTCGCACTCTTTATCGCGGGGAGCCTGTGCGCGGGGGGCTATCAGGCGTTCGCGCAATACTACCGGTTCGCCGCCGCCGATGTCGCCCGTCCCGAATATAAGAGCCGTGCCATTTCGTGGGTGATTGCCGGGGGCATCGTGGCGGCAGTGGCGGGTCCGAATCTGGCGCGGCTAACGCGCAACGTAGGCGCGGTTCCCTTTCTGGCATCTTATCTCGTTTTTCTCGCGCTTGCCATCGCCGCGCTGTTCGCGATTTCACGCCTGACTCTTGCCCCCGCGCAGAGCGACGAACCCCTGTCGGACACTCACCCCGCCCGTCCGTTACGCGCCATTGTGCGCCAACCTGTCTTTCTGACCGCCCTGATCGGCTCCGCCGTTGGCTCAGCAGTCATGGTGATGGTGATGACCGCAACGCCCCTCGCCATGGAAATGCACAGCCACACTCTTGACGATTCCGCCACCGTGATTCAATGGCACGTTTTGGGGATGTTCATTCCGAGTTTCTTCACGGGGACGCTGATTCGTCGGTTGGGGGTACTGCGCGTGATGACCGGGGGTGTGATTCTGCTGGCGGTGCATGTTGCCATCGCGCTGGCGGGGACCGATTTTATTCACTTTCTCTCCGAACTGATTCTGCTTGGCGTGGGTTGGAACTTCCTCTTCATCGGCGGTACGACCCTGCTCACCGAAGCCTACCGCCCCGCCGAACGCGCCAAAACGCAGGCACTCCATGATTTCTGTGTGCATGGGCTGGGCAGTATTGGCTCCCTATCGGCGGGGGGCATCCTGAACGCCCTCGGCTGGCGGGCAGTCAACCTCACTGCCTTGCCCTTTCTCGCCCTTGCCCTCTTTGCTATTGCCGCCCTCGCCCTTTCACGGCACACCCACCGCGAGGTTGCGGTGGCGATGCCGCCCGCCGAGTGAGGGCGCGGGGGCATAATGATGCACCACACACCATAGAGGTTCCGTCCACGCTGCCATGCGTTCCGACCCCAAACGTAATCATCCGGGATTTCCAATTCGTGCCGCCATGAGTTCCGGCGCGAACGACACGCGCCTGCACACATGGCTACCAGTGAGCTAACGGCAACAGCTTGCATATAAAGGGGTGTTGTCATGGTCGTTAGCTTACTGGTAGCCCCTAGTGGAGCGTAGCGGAACTAGGGGCGGAGCATCAATCATCCGTTGTCTTTTCCCACCGCCCGATTAACGTATTTCGGGCATGATGGTCTTTCTGATTCCGCACATAGTCCACCACCCCTTGTAGATAGTCTGGGTCTAGTGTAAATGCGCCATACCCATCCTGCCATTCAAATAACAACCGCAAATGGTAAACCATTTTGCGAACGCTACGGGTGCTGGCGGTTTTAATTTCACGCATGAAATCGGCTACATTGATCGTAGGAGGGATGGCGGCGATGATGTGAACATGGTCAGCAACCCCATTCATCAAAATAATAGATGCCCCCTTATCTTCGGCACGGCGGCGCAGGGCGGTATAAACAAGATTTTCGATATCGGGCGTAATAAAAGGTTGGCGATTTTTAGTACTAAAAACAAGATGGTAGCGCAAGCGGGTGTAGGATGACATAAAGTGTATCCTTTCTTTTGGGTAGGAACTGATGATAGGGGTATTGGATGGGGTTGTCACATTTTGTAAGCGATAGCGGAACCAAGGGCGGGGCTACACCACCTAAGATTTCCATCCACGCCGCCATGAGTTTCGGCGCGAACGACATGCGCCTGCACACATGGCTACCAGTGAGCTAAAGGCAACAGCGCGTGAAGTTGTTGCCTTGGTCGTTAGCTCTCTGGTAGCCCCTAGTAGAGCGTAGCGGAACTAGGGGCGGGCTAGGGGCGGGCGGGGCGCACCAAACAAATGGGGTGGGATAGAATCAATCATCTTACCCACACCCCGTTTTATGATACAATTTCAGGTATCGCTTCCTCCCTCTTTCTTTCGGGTTTGATACATGGCAGATTTCACCCTTACCCCCTTCGAGCGTTCCTACCTGATTCAGATTATGAATACACGCGGTGGGTGGGACACCGAAACCGCACGGCACAATTTTTTCTCTGATGCCTACAGCGACACCCTCGCCTATTTGCAATTTCAGGTAGCGATTTCTGGTTCCACCGATGAATTTTCCAAATCGTTGGTACGCGAATTGGAGAAACAGGGCGCATTGCCGAATCGTCGCCGCCATGCGCTGAATCCGTTGTTGCGCCATTTGCGGGTGCTGGCTTCGGGATGGCAACAGGAAGTCACATTTATTGAAGAATTGTTGGATAAATTGGATCAATGGGCGGACCAACCCCCTGCCACCTCATTGCCCGCCACCCTGTCATCTACCGAACAGAGGAATCTTTACAATGAAGCCGTGCGCTATTTCGGGCAGAGCCAATGGCAGGAGGTATTGCAACGGGTAGAGCAATTGAAGGCTCATATCTTTACGCAAGACCGGATCATCCCGTTGGCAACGATGGAGCAACGGGCAACGGAGGCGTTGGAAAAAGCACAACGCCTTACCGACATGCAAGAGGACTACGAGCATATCGTTGCCCTCACCCAACTGCCCGATATGCAGGCAATCGCCAAACAGGCATGGGCGAATTTTGGCGAAACCTATCAGGCTGAATTTGCGCCTCACCACGACACCCACAATCTCAACCACTATTTTGAATCGCTCTATTACCTTGAAATGATGCGGGACATGAGGATTCCTGCGGTAGAGCGGGCAGAAGCAGGGCGGCGACTCGCGGAAATAGGCGACCCGCGTCCCGAAGTGATGGATGTAGATAGAATGGAATTTTGCTACGTTCCTGCGGGGCGTTTTTGGATGGGGAGTGATGAAAAGGACGAAATGGCAAGTGAAGACGAACGTCCTGCGGGGTGGTACGATATTCCATATTCCTATTGGATGGGAAGGTATCCTGTCACCAATGCCCAATTTAATGCCTTCGTAAAAGAGGGAGGCTATCAAAACGAACGATGGTGGACTTTAGCCAAAAGTGCAGAATGCTGGAGCAAGGCAGGCTTTAAAGGTGGGAATGATGAAAGTCCACGTCACCAACCGCATGATTATGGTATACCCTTCAATTTACCCAATCACCCCGTTGTCGGAGTGTCATGGTTTGAGGCAATCGCATATATCGAATGGCTCAAGATGCGTTGGCAATCAAAGTTGCCAAAGGGATGGACGGTTGCATTACCCAATGAACCCGAATGGGAAAAAGCGGCGCGGGGTGGAGAAAAAATAGTGGCGATGCCGATAGCCAGCGCACCCAATAATGGCTTTGATATCCCTATTAGTAAGTTAAACCTTGTAACAAATGATATTCCGCGTCGCCGTTATGCTTGGGGTGACCAACCAATGCCCAATTGGGCAAACTATATTACTACGGGTATACAGACAACTAGTTCGGTGGGCTGTTTTTGTGATGGATTCTCTCCTTATGATTGTGAAGAGATGAACGGTAATGTTGCACAATGGTCAAGAAGTATTTGGTCTTTAAAGACTCCTACTGAATTAGGCAACAGCGAACTATACGTTTTTCGGGGTGGTGCGTTTAGCTATATTTCGACAGAGGCGCGATGTGCTTATCGCCTTGGAGAACCCCCAGATACTCAATATATACACATCGGTTTTCGTGTGGCGGTTGTTGCTGTGTTCCCGCCATGAGTTCCGGCGCGAATGACACGCGCCTACACACATGGCTACCAATGAGCTAACGACAACAGCGTGTGAAGTCGTTGTCTTTAGCTCTCTGGTAGCCCCTGGTGAAGCGATAGCGGAACTAGGGGCGGGCCACACAAAATACGCGTGTTGTTCGCGCCGACATGTGGGGTGGGGATGATAAAAAAAAGAGGCGGCGCATCCATGCACCGCCTCTTTTTGTTACAATTACAATCGTTCACGCAATACGCAATACGCAATACGCAATACGCAATACGCAACCCCTATTTCTTCAACCCCAGCTTCACACCCTTCCCATCCACCTCCACGCTCGTTGTCGCCGTAACATCAGCGGGCACGGCGGCGCGGTGCAGGGCAGTGGCGAGGGTTTCCCCCGCAATCCAGTCGCCGAAGGCATCCAGCACCCCGTTCAGGTCGCCCTCCACCCACACCTCAATACGATCCGTGAGGGCAAGATTGCTATCCTTCCGCAGTTGGTTCAGTTGCCGCGCCACTTCCCGCGCCAGCCCTTCCTGCACCAACGCCTCGGAAAGTTCGGTCGTGACACCCACCGTATACGCGCCATCCTGTTGCACCGCATAGCCCGCCTTCGGCTCCGGCACAATCAGCACCGTCCCGGGAACCAGCGTCACGGTTTGCCCGTCTACCTCCACATCGGCGGTTTCGCCCCGCAGTAACGCAAGGGCAAGCGGGGTCTGATTCATCCCTGCCAGCACCTGTCGCAGACGGGGGAACGCTTTGCCCAACTGCTTGCCGTAGACGGCGGGGTCGGGACCCACGCGATAGGTTGCGAGTTCCTCCCCTTCCACAATTTCGACTTCCTTCACGTTCAACTCGCCCAACAATTCATCGGCGAGGTCGCGCAGACCCTCTGCTTCCTGCGGCGGCAGGGCGACCACCACCTTTTGCAACGGTTGGCGCACCTTCAGGTTGCTTGCCTGCCGTGCGGCGTGACCCAACGATGCCACTTTCTGCACCGTTGCCATCGCCGCCGACAATTTCTCATCCACCTTGCTTTCATCGGCGGTGGGGAAGAAGGCGAGGTGTACCGAATCGGCATCCCCTTCCACTTTCAGGTTCTGCCACATCTGTTCGGCGATGAAGGGCATATAGGGAGCAACGAGCATCGTCACGGTTTTAAGTGCGTGGTACAACGTGCCAAGCGCGGCGGGGTCTTCATTCCAGAAGCGGTCCCGGCTACGGCGCACGTACCAGTTGCTTAACTGCTCCACAAAGGATTGGATGGCGCGGCTGGTTCCGGTTGCATCATACGCCGCCATGCCCTCATCCACGAACTTCACCAGACGGTTCAACTCGCTCATCAACCAACGATCTAACAACGTTGCCTGACTATTTTCCGTTTCAGCCGTTTGCTTATTAGCCCCATCCTTTAGGGTGGGGGTGGCGGTATCGGCAGGGTTCCACCCCGCGATGTTGGCATAGGTTACGAAGAAGCTGTAGGTGTTCCACAGCGTCGAAATGAATTGGCGAAGCACATTCCCCACTGTATTGACCGAGAAGCGGGTGTTTTGCCAGGGCAGGTTCGCACTGAAGAAATACCAACGGGTGGCATCTGCCCCATGCACCAACAACACATCATCGGGCGCAACCACGTTCCCCAGCGATTTGCTCTGTTTCTTCCCGTTCTCATCCAGAACGTGCCCCAGCACAATCACGTTCTGGAAAGCGGGGCGGTTGTAGAGCAGGGTGCTGATGGCGTGGAGCGAATAGAACCAGCCCCGTGTCTGGTCAATCGCCTCGCAGATAAAGTCGGCGGGGTATTGCTCGTCAAACAGGTCCGTATTCTCAAAGGGATAATGCCATTGGGCGTAGGGCATCGAGCCGCTATCGAACCAGACATCAATCACTTCGGGAACCCGCTTCATCGTGCCCCCCTCGCATTTGCTACAGGCGTAGGTCACATCGTCCACATAGGGGCGGTGCAGATCCAGTTCTGTCAGGTCGCGCCCCGCTTTTTCCTCTAACTCTTTGACACTGCCGACCCCTTCCATATGGTCGCAATGATCACAAACCCATACCGGAAGCGGGGTTGCCCAGTATCGTTCGCGACCCAACGCCCAATCCACATTGTTTTCCAACCAGTCGCCGAAGCGTCCGGTGCGGATATGGTCGGGCATCCAGTTGATTTTGTTGTTGTTGTCAATCAACTGTTGTTTATAGCGGGTGGTTTCGATAAACCATGTCGCCCGCGCATAGTAGAGCAGGGGGGTCTTACACCTCCAGCAGAAGGGGTAGGAGTGCAGATATTTATCGCTGTGATGCACCAAGCCCCGCGCCTTCAGGTCGGCAGTGATTTTCGGGTCGGCATCTTTCACAAACATCCCTGCATACGGGGTGGCTTCGGCGATGAATTTACCATCCGACCCTACGGGGATGATCGTGGGCAGGCGGAATTCCCGCCCGGCGCGGTTGTCGTCCGCCCCGAACGCCGGAGCAAGGTGAACCATCCCGGTTCCGTCTTCATCACTGGCGAAATCCACCGCCAGCACGTAATGCGCCTTTTCGCTGAAGGGCACGAACTTAAACAAAGCTTCGTATTCCTTCCCCGCCAGCTCGCTTCCCTTCACCGTTTTTACAGTCGTCCATTCGCTGACACCGCCCAACGGCAATACTTTCTCCGCCAGTCGTTCCGCTACGTAGAGACGTTCAGTGGTGCCATCTTCTTTGCTGTACTCCACCAAAACGTATGGAACGTCCGTCCCGACCCCCACAGCCGCGTTGCCGGGGAGCGTCCATGGGGTGGTCGTCCAAACCAGCAAATAAGTGTTGGCTTCCTCTTTTAGCGGGAATTTGACATAAAGTGACGGGTCGTACACATCCTCGTACCCTTGCGACACTTCATGGCTGGAAAGGGGGGTACCACAGCGCGGGCAGTAGGGCACGACCTTATAGCCACGATAGAGCAGTTGGTCGTCCCAGAATTTTTTGAGGATTGCCCAGACCGATTCGATGTATTCATTGGTCATCGTGACGTAGGCATCGTCCAGATTAACCCAGTAGGCGAGCCGTTCGGTTTGGTCGCGCCAGACATCCACCGCCCGCCAAACGATGGCGCGGCATTTTTCGTTAAATTCCGCCACCCCGTACCGTTCGACCTGTTCTTTCCCGTTCAAGCCGAGTTCTTTTTCCACCTGAATTTCAACCGGCAAGCCATGCGTATCCCACCCTGCTTTGCGGCGCACAAAACGCCCCTTCATGGTGTGATAGCGGGGGAAGATGTCCTTATACACCCGCGTGATCACATGTCCGATGTGCGGGTTGCCGTTTGCGGTGGGCGGACCTTCATAAAAGACAAAGGGTTTTCCCCCCTTGCGCTCGTCCATCGAACGTTGGAAGATGTCCTTTTCTTTCCAGAAATTCAACACCTCCCGTTCGCTCGCCACCGGGTCGCGCTGGGGGGAAACGGGTTGAAAGTGGGTTTCCTTGCTCATCATGCCTCTTTTTAGAGTGAATAGTGGTTAGTGATAAGTGAACGACACCAAAATAAGGTGCGTCTGGTCGTTCACTTATCACTTTTCACTTGTCACTATTCACTCTTTAGTGTCCTAACGCCGCCACACTCTTGCTCCGGTCATGGTGGCGCAGAGTGTAGCCTTTGTATTTCTGTAACAATTGACGAACGGTGTCGCGGTACTGCGCCATCCGTGCATCTTTGGCTTTCCATTTGCCGGTGACTTGTTGAATCACCAACATCGAATCGCCCCAAATATCGAGTGAGTACTCTGCCGGATTTTTCTTCGCCGCTGTGATTCGTTCCGCCAACATAGACAATGCACCAATTAAGGTTTCGTATTCTGCCTCGTTGTTGGTCATGTTGTCGCCAAATTCCAGCCGTTCCGTGCGGGATTTCCCCGTGCGAACGGCGGTGATTTCGTAGGAACCGTACCCCTCGCCAGGGTTGCCCTTCGAGCCGCCGTCAAAAATAATACGGTAGTCGGCGGTGCTACCGGCGGAAGATTTCTCTTCCGTGCCGCGCTCCGCCACGCCCACCCCCGACGGCGTAACCCGCAAGCCGCGCTCCATCGCCTGCCGCAGGGCAGGACGTGCCGCCGCCAGCATAAATAACTGTGCCTGCTGTTCTGGCGGTAAAAGGAGCATTTCTTCGAGTAGTTTTTCTGCGTTCATAAGTTCAGACATGAGAGAGGGAAACTTTGCTTTCGTCCCTCTGGCTTTCCTGCCAAAATGTTGTCCCCCGTCCTTCAAGGGTTAAGGATTACCTGTATTCATCAATTTGTATGCAACCTAACCCCAAAGGTTGTCAGGTAGGGGCGGGTCATCGGAATGAAGAGCGATGCATCCATTGTTAAAGACCCGCCCGCATTCCAAAATGGGACGTGGGTTGGCGACAACTGATAGTCGGGTGAGATTGGATCCACAACGAGGACGTTGTGGACTCCCAGCCTGATTCCCCCTCGCCAATATGGAGAGGAAGGTCATCCAAACGTTCGGTACTCCGTCAACCGTACCTGATAGGTGGGGCTATCTTCGATTTCCGCGTATAGCACCGTTCCGTTGCGGTCAAACCAGAGATTTCTTGGGGCAATACCCGGAACCTCCATGCGCCACCCCTTGCCTTTCAAGAGTTGCCCCCGTACTTCCACCTCGCGCAAGCCCAACGGAAAATAACCAAACTTGGTCGGGCGGTGCGACCATTCCCCGGTGCGCCAGTGGGGACGGAGCAAATAGGTCATAAACAGTTGTTTGTCCTCTGCCCCCACCTCAAACGGGAGCCCCAACCGCGCCAGCGACATCAACGGTGTCACTACCCCGTAGATCGGCGGCAATGCTACTTCTTGATACGTTTCCCCCTGTGACACCAACAACCCATCGGTTTCGGTGGTCAGGGTGAGACGGGAGT
>CBKYSX010000017.1:0-15962 GCA_966690745.1 uncultured Ardenticatenales bacterium | reverse complement strand
CACCTCCCGCTTCGCGGAGCATCAGCGGAGCCAGATGATCCAGCGAACTCCGAAAGCCCGTACACCATAGAATAACGTCGGCTTGCTCTATCTCCCCGTCAGCCCAGCGCACCCCATCCTCTAAAATCTCGCTGAACATCGGGCGGCGGGTCAATACCCCCCGCGCTTGCATGGCTTCAATTGCCGGAGTTATCGGTAATCCTGTTACCGAAACTACCGAGTTCGGCGGTAAACCCTGCCGCACCCGCTCTTCCACCATCTCGACGGCGGCGCGTCCCAATTCTTCCGTAAAAGGACCTGCCCGAAACTCCGGAGGTCGGCGCGTTACCCAAGTTGTTGTCGTTACGCGCGAAATCTCATCCAGCAGTTGTATCGCCGAGATTCCGCCACCGACGACGATAACATGCTGTCCAACAAACTCTTCAGCATTTCGATAATCCCGCGTATGAAGCTGACGACCCTGAAACCGCTCCGCACCGGGATAGGCGGGAATGTAAGGCGTTTCCCATGTGCCCGTTGCATTGATAATGCCACGCACCGACCACACCGCACGGTCAGTTTCGATGCGAAACCGCTCGCCCCGTTCGCACGCCACCTTCACGGAAACCGGACGATAAACAGGCAACTCAAACGCCTGCTCGTATGCCGCGAAATAGCGTGGTACCGCGACACGCGCCTCCACTTCCGTCACATCCGAACCCACGACCTCCGAAAAACGCATTCCCGGAAGGTCGTGAAGCCGATTCACCGTACTCATTTTCAGCGACTGCCAGCGATATTGCCACGCCCCACCCGGCGCGGGCGACTGGTCCAGCACGACAAATCCGCGATGAGGGGTCAACCCACGCTTTTTAAGGTGGTATGCCGAGGACAAACCCGCCTGCCCTGCCCCGATAACAGCGATGTCGCTCTTGACGATAAAAGGAGCCGCCGATGGAGAGGGTTGTAGTGCTCCGTCTGGTTCTGTTTCACTTGAGGGGGCGGCGATACTCATGGTACTTTTCCATTCCAAAAGGGCGACCTGTTACGACATATTACAAAAACCTCTGCTATGGTAGCACAAGCCATCAATAAGGGCGGCGAAACCGAGTTTCTGCCGTTGAAAACTCGGTTTCTTTCTCAATAGATAGGCTCAAAAATGTAAATTTGCCTGTGATGTTTTGCTTATACCCCAAATATACTATTGGTGATTTAGGAAAGAACGGTTGAAACGGAGAGTTAAAGTTACCGACCATAAATATCAAATCGCCCGTAAATCTCATCCTCCACCGTCGCCACAAGGCGAAAGTCGTGGCTTGCCATCCATTGCTCAATCTCCGCCCACCGTTCCTGCGGAATACCGGAGGTATCAAAATAAGCGCGGAGGTTCGGGTCAATCACAAGATAATCGGGGTCAAATCGGTTCAGACTGTCAGTAATCGAACGTACAACGGGCGTGTACTCTGACCCAGCAAGATTCAACATCGTATACCATGTGCGATAATCCGTATCGGTAAAACTAAACCAGTAACTATGAAGCCCCACCACCCTCCGCTCCGCCGGAATAGGGGCGCGAATCGTTGCCGTAAACGATTGATAGGGAGGCATCAGGTCCCCTTGTTGAAAAAAGCGATAATACCGCAGAGAACCATCGGCGATTACGATGGCAAATAGAATCGCCAGAATACCTTGAACCCCACGTCCCACCCAAAGAGGATAAGGGTCAAACCTCCATCCGTCTGCCCACTTCCACAGCGCAACCCCGCCCCACGCCAATGCAATCGCCCATACCGGCACAATCACCATCAGATACTCCACCCGTTTGACGCTAATCAGCCATGCAAACGTAAGCGGAAATAACAGGGAAGGAATCAACACCAATCGGGCAGACGTTGACCCCTGTATTGTCTGCCACGCCAACCCCAACAGGGCAAGGGGTACGCCGATGATGGCGATGGCAAAACCGGGGCGCGTCCACCACTGCCCTTGTGTTTCTGCCCTATAGCGCAAAAATTCATTCTGCCAGTTATTCCAATACCATTGCCAATCACTCAACCCGAAGCGGGGACCATGCGTTTGCACCTGACCCCAAAACGATGCAGGGTCTATCAAAATGTATCCCACAAACAAACTTAATGGCATCACAATGCCAATCCCCACCGCCGCATACGCCTGCCACCGGGCGCGTTGCCACACCAGCAGAATCCCAATCACGCCCACCGCAAAAATCCCGTATAAATTGCTTAACGTGGCACAGGCAATCCAGACCCCCACCCAAAAATAATGCCATGGTTGCCGGGCGGGGGCGTGGCTGGCACGGTCAAATTGATACAACGTCAACAGCAAAAAGGTGGGAACCAGAATATCGTAGCGCGAGACACGGGCGGCATCGTAGAGCAAAATGCCGGTAATCCGATAGGTCGAAAAAGCGGCGTGGCTGGTAAAGAGCAAAAGTATCATCCCCCCTAACCCTACAGTTGCTCCAAATAGTCGCTTACCGAGCGCATAAGTGACGACAAGCGTAACCGCTCCCATTGCTACGGTTGTCCATCGCGCCTGCCATAGTCCCACACCCCCGATGGCATAAACCGGGGCGGTGAGGAAGGCAAACAGGGGTAGGTTCAGATAATAGCGTTCCTCCATCTGATAATAGTCCGCGAACATATCCGAACCATATATCCCTTGGGTGGCAATTTTCCATGCACCGGAAGCCAGCCAGGGTTCATCCTGATGTACGCGGGGGAGGGAATCTAAATAGGGGAGGGCGAGGGCAACATAAGTCAGCAGAATCAGGAGAGGGGGCGCGAGGCGAGGGACAGAGATTCGATTCCGCCGGAATTGGGCTATACTAGAGGAAGCATCCACTTCATCAGCCATCGTATGAATATTCTAATTCTGCACGGTCCAAACCTCAATTTATTGGGTAGCCGCGAACCGGAAGTATACGGCTCTCTTACCCTTGCCGATATTGAAGCACGGCTTACACCCCGCGCCGAAGCGTTGGGGGCAACCCTCCGCTTTTTCCAATCCAACCATGAAGGCACGTTGATTGATGCCATCCACGAGGCGCGGGGCTGGGCAAACGGCATCGTCATCAATCCGGGGGCGTATACCCATACCTCCATCGCCCTGCGGGATGCGATTGCCGGAGTTGGCATTCCCACCGTCGAAGTCCATCTTTCCAATGTCCATGCCCGTGAATCATTTCGCCACACCTCCCTCATTGCCCCTGTTGCGGTGGGGCAGGTGCTGGGCTTCGGCTGGCGGAGTTATGAATTGGGGTTGATGGGATTGGTAGAGGCACTAAATGATAAATGAATAAGGGTCAACGTTGAAGTACAGGTAAAAAGACGATTTGGGTTCTTTGGTTAGGGTTGGTAACGCGGAAGCCACTATTGGAATCCATTAAATCACCGTAAAATATAGGGAGATCAGGAGCACAGGGAATGGTTTCGAGATAATAGTAATATTCCGTAATATTTTCTTCAATAGCGGTATCTGTGAATGTGTACGAAGATCCTTCTCCCTGACAAGCGTATTCGCTTAAAATTGGACTCACTGTTACCCGTGTGGCATTTGCTGTATTAACGTTATCGGGATCGAGGTTCTCTGTACTACGCCACACATGAAAGGCGGCATGATCTATATCATTCTCTGTAGCAAAATGAAGTATGACTCCCTCTTGTGCATCCCATCCACCGTTGAAGGTAAGTAATGTTACATCTGCATAAGTAACATAGGTTGTAGACAAGGTGCAAATTCCTATTACTCCGATAAAGATAATTCGTTTGATGGATACCATTTAACTCACAACTCCTTTCGGTAACAAACGCTCATCTCTTCTCCTACGTAAATCCCGAAATTCGGAATTCGATAAAAGCCTGCACTTTCATACAACCCGATGGCTTCCGGTTGTAAAATCCCTGTTTCCAATTGTAAATAAGCATAACCAAACGCCCGCGCCCGTTGTTCCAATTCCACCAAAATCCGCCGCGATATCCCCCGTCCACGAAAGGCAGGACGCACATACATCCGTTTGACCTCGGCGGAACACTTATCCTCCATCGGGCGAATCGCGCCACACCCCACCGCCTCGCCATCCAACCACGCCACCAGAAACGCGGCGCGGGGAACCCTCACATCATCAGGGTTAAAATCGCCTGTATCATCAGTGTCATACATCGCATTGAGTTCAGCATTCAATTCCGCGATTAAACGTGTGGCAATAGGGGATGTGGCAGATTCAAGGGTGATAGTGCAGTTCATAGCGACTATTTCAACCCAATACACGTAAATGTCAATTTCGAGAATGGACACATTTCTTTGGCAAGCGTTATCAAGGCGTTCCCTGTTTGCTGGGAAACAAAAAGGGAACGCAATTAGCGTTCCCTTTTATCAGGTGGTGGCGGGTGGATTTGAACCACCGACCGACGGCTTATGAGTCCGTTGCTCTGCCACTGAGCTACGCCACCATGTATCTTAACTTAAGAATGAGGGCTTGTTAAAGCCCTCATTCTTAAAGTTTTGAGTTGCGGGGATAGGATTCGAACCTATGACCTCCGGGTTATGAGCCCGACGAGCTACCTCTGCTCTACCCCGCGTTACAGTGTTGCGCTGTGCGCGACAACAAGGTACAGTATAGTCGCCTTTACTCGTATGTCAAACCGCAGTGACTCGTGGACAGGAACAACTGACTGGTAAACGACACACCGAACGAATGCTCTGTACTGAAGTGTTGTTTCTGCCGTTCACTGTCGTTACTGTCGTCACTTTCGTTCACTCATCACTTTTCACTGCCTTCCGCTCCATGATCGAAACCCACGACCTGACCCGTACCTTCCAAAACCATGTTGCGGTGGAGCAACTATCCATTGCGGTTGCCGCCGGAGAACTTTTTGCCCTGTTGGGTCCCAACGGGGCGGGCAAAACCACCACCACCCGCATGTTGGCGTGTCTGATTGCACCAACGAGCGGCGATGCGAAAGTCGTGGGGCGGGACATTCGCACCGAACAGGACGAGATTCGCGCCCGTATTGGGATTCTTACGGAAACCCCCGGACTGTACGAAAAGCTGACTGCCCGCCAGAACCTCACCATTTTTGCCAATCTCTACAGCGTTGCCGACCCCGCCGCCCAAACCGAAAAATATCTAAAACTACTAGATTTATGGGATGAACGGGACCATGCCGTCGGCGGTTTTTCCAAAGGGATGAAGCAGAAAATGGCAATTGCCCGCGCCCTGCTCCACGAGCCAGATTTGATTTTTCTGGATGAGCCAACCAGTGGACTAGACCCCTCTGCCAGCAAAACCGTGCGCGACTTTCTGGCAGACCTGAAATCAAAAGGGCGAACCATCTTCCTGACCACCCACAACCTCGCCGAAGCGGAACGATTGGCAGACAAAATCGGGGTGCTAAAACATCGTCTTTTGGCATTGGACACCCCCGCCAATCTGCGGAAACAGGTTTTTGGACAAAGGGTACAAATCGAATTGGTCAACGGGGACGACGACCTGGCATTCTGGGCAAAGACATTGGAAGGAGTGAGCCACGCTGAATGGCATCTGAACACGCTCACGGTAACCGTCGAAGATAGCAAAACGGTCACGCCCCGTCTGGTCGCGGCATTGGTGACAGCAGGAGCACAGATTCTCAGCGTCACGCAAAACAGTGCGTCCCTGGAAGAAGTCTATCTTCAACTGGTGGGGGAGGAAGGTACAGCATGAACTGGCATCGAGTCCGTACCCTGTTTGACAAAGAACTGCTGGAAATCCGCGTCAATCGCCAATTGTTGGCAACGCTCATTTTTCCATTGGTGATTTTTCTCATCATTCCCTTGATTACCGCGTTTCTTTTACCTACCTTTCTTGGTGCAAGTATTACCGGCGACCCTGATATCGAAAATGTCGTCGCCCTATTGTTAGAAGCATTTCCCAATTTTGGCGACCTCTCCGCTATCGAACAGTTTCAGATTTACATGCTCCGCCAATTTTTGGCACTCTTTCTTCTCTCTCCAATTATCGGTTCAATGAGCATTGCCACCTACAGCATTATCGGTGAAAAAACCACCCGTAGTCTGGAGGCATTGCTTGCCAGCCCTATTCGCACAGAAGAACTTCTGCTGGCAAAATCATTGGCGGCGGCAATATTGCCCATTAGCGTGACATGGCTCATGTTTTTATTATTCGCCGCCATTATTTTAGGGTTGGGGGGCTGGAATGTCTTTCGCTATACCATGGATAGTGCCGCCTGGGGCATGATGTTCTTGCTTGCGCCCCTAGTCGCATTACTAGGGTTGGGGCTGGGCGTAATTGTCAGCTCCCGCGCCAACGACCCCCGCACCGCTCAGCAGATTGGCGGGTTGGTCGTCCTGCCCATTGTCGGGCTGATTGTCGGGCAGAGCGCAGGCATTTTTTTACTCGGTCTGCCCATTGTGATTATTGCCTCTGTCGTATTATTGCTGATTGACCTTGCACTTTTGGGAATTGGGGTTTCTTTATTTAATCGCGAAAGCATATTAACCAAATGGAAGTGACGAAAAATTGTATACTTCATAGTGCATAAACGACACGGCATCTTTCATTTAGGAAGTCAAGCCGTTTCTATGCAATATGGACTATGCACTATGCAATTACAATTGTCACGCCGCTCGAAGAGGAGAAACGATGTCTTACGTAGTGATGACCGACGGCAGTATTGACGTGCCGCCCCGCTTTGTACAAGAGTACAACATCCCCATCGTACCGCCGTTGGTCTTGATTGACGGCAAAGAACTGCTGAGTGGCGTAGACATCACCCTCAACGAATTTTTTGAACGCCAGCGCACCGCCGCCACCTTACCCAAAACCTCCCAACCCTCGCCGGGTCAATTTGTCGAAGCCTTTGAAGAAGCCCTGAAAACCCATGAACGTGTCCTCTATATCGGGATTTCCAATGGGTTGAGCGGTACCGTTAACAGCGCACGGCAGGCGGCGGCGAATTTCCCCGCCGACCAGATTGTGATTCACGATACGATGACCATCGCCGCCGAAGGGGGAATGCAAGTCGTGACGGCGGCGCGGGTGAAAGCGCGGGGCGGATCGTTGGATGAGGCATTGGCGGCGGCGAAAAAGGTGCAATCCACATCACAAATGTTTTTCACGGTGGACGATTTAACCTTTCTTATCAAAGGCGGACGCATCGGGCGGGTCTCCGGTGCAATTGGGGGATTGCTGAATATCAAACCCATCATCACCGTAGATAAAAGCGATGGGAAACTCCACCCCCACAGCCGGATTCGTACCCTGAAAGCCGTCATGGGCAAATTGGTAGAATTAGCCGTAGATGTCGTGGGAAGTGGCAAAAAAGCACGAATCGTCGTGCTTCATGGGGATATGCCCAACGAAGCCGAACAAGTTGCCACCCACCTCCGCAGTGCATTGGATGTGGTCTATCTGGATACGGTACGCATTGCCCCCACTCTCGGCGCACATACGGGACCCAAAGCGGTAGGGGTCGTCGCCGTGCCGGGAGATTGGGAGTAACGGAAATAAGGGTGTTAAGGGGAACAGCCTCGTAGTGCATATTGCATAGTACATAGACGACACGACACATTTCTAAAAAGTCGTTGTTGTTTATGCACTATGCAATATATACTATGCACTCATCCCTCCCACTCCCGCATAAATTGCGCCACAAACGCTTCCATCACCTGATGGCGTTCGTCGGCAAGCCGCCGCCCTTCGGGGGTGTTCATTTTGTCTCTTAAGGTAAATAGCTTATCGTAGAAATGTTGGATCGAATTGGTCCGGTCGTCGGGGTCGTAAAGCGGGCGGTGGTTCGCGCCGCCGTAAGCGAAACAACGCGCAATCCCGATGGCTCCTATCGCATCCAACCGGTCAGCGTCCTGCACAATGGCGGCTTCAAGGGTGCCGGGGGACGCACCCCGCGTAAAAGAATGTTCGTTGATGGCGGTGACAATCGCAGGATAAAGCGACGGGTCCACCGCAAACGGTGCCAATAGGTCGGCAACTGCATTGACCTCCACCACCGCGTTCCCTTTCCCGAATACTTTTGTACCAATGTCATGCAAAAGCAATGCCGCTTTTAAGACGATTTGATTCACGCCGGGTTCGGTCCGGGCAATGCTCATCCCATTGCGATAGACCCGTTCGATGTGTGCCCAATCATGCGCCGCGTCGGTGGTCATTTGTGCTAGAATGTAAGGTTTTACAGTACTTGGACTTAGCTCTATTTTCATTGCCATCGGCATCTATGCCGCATTTCGTCAGTAGGATGAGGAATTCCCTCATCGTTATATCACAGCATGAGGACTGTTCCTCATTTATAAAACACGGTAACGACCGTTTTCCTCTAGGAAAGAGAAGAAATGCCACCCCAATCTTACGAGACAACCCTTGAACAAGAAGAGGTTGACTTTAGCACAGGATCATCCACCATGCCCACCGCCTTTGATTGGCAGGAAGTTGCACGGCTCATTTTCCTTGCCCGCGCGCTGGACACCATTGAGGAAAAAGAACTCGTACCCAATGGTGAAGTGATTTACCAGTTTTCCTCCGGCGGACACGAACTTCCCCAAATCCTGTTGGGCATGTGCCTGAACCACCCCCATGATGCCGTTGCCACCTATTATCGCTGTCGTCCATTTATGCTGACCACCGGCATGACCCCCGAAGAAGCCTTTGCCGGAACAATGGGCAAAGTCGGGAGTGCCTCCCTGGGGCGCGATATCGGGGTGGTCTTTAACCGCCCTAAAACCAAAGGTCTACCCGTTCTGCCCATGTCCGGCGATGTCGGAACCCAATACACCCCCGCCGCAGGGTGGGCACAAAGCATTGTCTATCACCGCGACACCTTAAAAGACAAATCGTGGGACGGTGCGATTGCGGTAGCAATGGGCGGGGATGGCTCGGTGGCTACCAACGGCTTTTGGTCGGGGTTAACTATTGCTACAACCCTCAAATTGCCGATGTTATTTTTCATTGAGGACAATGGCTACGCTATCTCGGTGTCGGGCGATTTACAAACCCCCGGACGGAACATCGCTGAAAACCTTGCCTCCTTCAAAAACCTGACCATTTTTGATGCCGATGGCAGTAGCCCTACCGATGCCGCCGCCAATATCCGCCTTGCGGTATCCACCGTGCGCGAAGGCAACGGTCCGGTATTGATTCGGGTCAATGTTCCTCGTCTGCCCGGTCACTCGGGTGCGGATAATCAGGCATATAAAAGTGCCGAACAACGGGCAGAGGAAGCCGCCCGCGACCCCTTCAAACGGCTACATGACTTCATGGTTCCCAATCGCATTTCCCAAAACGAATGGGATGAAATCGGGCGTTCTGCCTATGCCCGCGCCGAAGCCGCCCGCGACACCATGCGAAAAGTCCCGGAACCAACCGCCAACACTGCCGCCTCCAATATCTTTTATGATGGTGATTTGCAATTGCAAGGGGGCTTACAACCGGAAGGCATTTTGCTCCCCGCAGGCACTACCGAAATGAATATTGCCACGCCGGTACGGGTCAATCTCATTGATGCGGTACGCCAGACGCTGGAAACCGAAATGCGGCTCAACCCGCGTATTCTCGTCTTTGGCGAGGATGTGGGTGCAAAAGGTGGCGTTCACGGGGCAACCCGTGGCTTGCAATCTGAATTTGGCGAAGATCGCGTCTTTGATACGTCTTTGAACGAAGAGGGAATTGTGGGGCGTTCAATGGGAATGGCGGCGGCAGGGTTATTCCCCGTCCCGGAAATCCAGTTCCGCAAATATCTCGACCCCGCTACCGAGCAAACCAACGATATTGGGACGACTCGCTGGCGCACCGCCAACAATTTCGGTATCCCGATGGTTTTACGGATGCCTGTTGGCTTTTCCAAACGGGTCGGCGATCCCTGGCACTCGGTATCGGATGAATCCATTCTGGCGCACAAACCGGGCTGGCGCGTGGCATTCCCATCGAACGCACAAGATGCGGCGGGGCTGTTACGTTCGGCGTTGCGTGGCAACGACCCCACCTTCTTCCTCGAACACCGTAACCTGCTGGATACCCCCGAATCGCGCCGCCCCTATCCCGGCGATGACTATGTGGTTCCTTTTGGCAAAGCGTCAACCGTACAAGATGGGCGTGACCTTACCGTGGTCACATGGGGCGCAATGGTCTATCGCTGTATCGAAGCGGCGGAACAGGTGAATAGCGATGTTGAAATTCTGGACCTCCGCACCATTGTCCCGTGGGACAAAGAAGCGGTTCTGCGTTCGGTTGCCAAAACCTCCCGCTGTCTCATCGTCCATGAAGATTGTTCACTCGTCGGCTTCGGCGCGGAAATTGCCGCCGTTGTTGCTCAGGAAGCATTCCATCATTTGGATGCACCCGTACAACGGATTGCGGGCGCGAATTGCCCGGTGCCTTATAATAAAGCACTGATGGCGGTTGTCGTCCCCTCCGTTGAACGCATTCGGGATGCTATGCGGGAATTACTGGAGTTTTAGAGGATATTGGGACGTGGAAAGCAGGACTAACACCTTCCCGTTTCTCATTTCCCATTTTTCACCTGTATCCATTGACCCGCCATTATGAATAAATGGCGGGTTTCTTTTTCCCACAGGAGCATACAAATGAAGATCGCGATAGGAAGCGACGACAAAAGCGAACTGACTGATGCCCTAATTACCGAACTTCAAGCGCAGGGGCATGAACTACTCTTGTTTGGCGCGATAGCAGAAAACGACCCCGACGTGGATTGGACCCTTGCCGCCAGCCATGCCGCCGAAGCCGTGATGAACGGAACCGCCGATGAGGGTATCGTCTGTTGCTGGACGGGGACGGGCGCAAGCATTGCCGCCAACAAAATACCGGGCATCCGCGCCGCGCTGGTACATGATGCCCAAACGGCGAAAGGCGCACGAATTTGGAATCATGCCAATGTGCTGGCGTTAAGTCTGCGGGCAACCCCTGTTCCAATTCTCAAGGAGATTTTGGAGGCATGGTTTACAACCCCGATGGACGAAGGGGAAGCTATTAGCCCATGGAATTTGGAACAGATGGAACGCCTAAAAGCCATCGAATCGCGCTATAAAGAAATAGGGGAGACTTTATCGTAAAGTCTCCCCTTTAGTGCTGTTTCAGATTTTCAGATTCAGATAATACTCCCGTTGCGCTTTATCCAAATGCTCAATCGCATAGCGGAGCATGGTGCGTGGCATGGTAGCGGCGTGTTGATCCAAAAAGGCTATAAGGCGTTCACCCCCGGCGGCACGGAGCCAGCCGCCCACCGCTTTATGAATCAAATCCTCTTTATCGTTCAATAGAAGTTCCGCAATCGCAAAGGTATCTTTGGTATCTTTCTGTTTAATGAAAAAAGCCGTAGCAACGATGGCGGTACGCCGCTCCCATAAGTTCTCGGAACGGGCAAGGTCATAAAGAATATCGCGGGGTTTATCGAAGAGGTATCCTCCGATAACATGAATCGCGCCTAGGTCTACCAAATCCCAATTATTGATACGATCATGCCGCCGTAGATAGAGATCGTATAACTCTTTACGTCGGGAATCGGTGGTTTTTTTGTGGCGGGCTTGTTTGTCCATAATGCTCATACCGCCCGCCCGAACTTCGTGAATCGAGCTTTCCAATAACGTTTCAATTTCATCGGGTGGCATCTCTATAAATACTTTTGCCAGATTAAAAACATCTCCCATTCGCACCCCCATAAAAATATCCCCATCCCCATATTCTCCCTTCCCTGATTTGAAATAGCGTTGAATTTTGGCAAGCTCTTCGTCCGATTGGTGGGCTTCCAGTTGTAGAATGAACCGTTCTGCGGTTGGTTGGGTTGGCATTTTTGTTCTCCGATTAGAAAATTTAACGGGTGTAAGCAAAAAGTGTCAGTTAATTTTGGGGGTGGTGCGTCCTCGTGTTACTTCCCAATCCGCAACTTTACTGTCATCTTTTGTCTGCACCCATTTGATTTACACTCATTGAAATTCGCACAATCCTATGCTACTCTTAATTTATCTTTCTGTAGATTTCGCATAGTGTTTGGGAGTTGGCATGAGTGATGAAGATGAGTTTGCAGAGAGGTTCGAGTGGGATAAAAACAAGGCGGATGTAAACCGTCGCAAACATGGTATCTCATTTGAGGAAGCCAAAACTATCTTTTACGACCCTTTACGATTAACCTTTCCGGATGATGAACATTCATTAAATGAGGAGCGGTTTATCAGTATTGGAGAATCGTTATTTGGACGATTGCTCACTGTGATTCACACGGAAGGAGAAGATAACGTGCGAATAATTAGTAGCCGTAAAGCGAATAGTACAGAAAGAGAACTCTATGAATCGTGATCCAAATTATGTACCCGATAAAGAGGAAGATGACATCCTGCCCGAATATGACTTTACGGGAAAAACAGGGGTACGTGGAAGAAACTATAAAAAATATCGGGCGGGGCATACGGTACGTATCTACAATGAAGATGGCACATATACCGAACAACGATTTGCTCCTATAGAGGGGTCAGTTGTCCTCGATCCCGATGTCCGTGCCTATTTCCCGGATGAGGAATCCGTCAATAACGCACTCCGTACGTTAATTGCGCTCGTTCACCCGAAAAGTGCATAAAAAAGGGGTAAGGAGAAATCAACTTTCTCCTTACCCCTTGCTTTTATGCCGTCACCAACCCCATTTTCTCTACTTCTTCCTCCGCCCCTGTTGCCGTCCCCTCTTCCTGATGTTCCCACAAATCGCGCATTTCGGCAGAGGTAGCCAGCAATTCATCCAATGTTCCCTCCGCTTCAATCCGACCATCCTTTAGCACGATGATGTGGTCGGCGCGACGCAGGACAGCGCGGCGGTGGGATGCCACCAGACAGGTCGCATCGCCATCGGCAAAGAGTCGTTCCCACAGGGTTTTTTCCGTTTCCACGTCCAGCGCACTGCTCAGGTCGTCGAAAACCAACAATTCCGGTTGGCGTAAGAACATTCGGGCGGCGGCGGTACGTTGCATCTGCCCGCCCGACAACTTCACGCCCCGCGCCCCGACCCGCGATTCCAAACCGTTTTCCAACTGCGTTACATCCTCTTCCATCACCGCAAGTTGAATCGCACGGTCAAGGTCAACAATCTGTTCACTTTGCCCCATCAGAATATTATCCCGTAGGGTATCGCTGAACAGGCGCGGCACTTGCGGTGTGTATGCCACGCGGGGCGGCGTCATCCACGCCGACGGGTCTGTCACTTCCTGCCCGTTCCAATGAATCGTACCGGTATCACGCGGCAACAACCCCAACATCGAACGAAGCAGAGTCGTTTTGCCACTTCCAATCCGCCCCGTCACCACTGTCAATGTGCCGCGATTCACAGCAAAGGAAACATCCTCAACACCGCGCCCTGTGGAGGGGTGGCGGAACGTCAACCCGTCAACCGTGAGCATATCCAAACGGTCATGTACACTGCGTTTCACCGGCGGCACAACAGGGGAGGGGGCATCAAAGTACAACGGATGATGTGCGTTGATGGCTTCGGTGGGTGCATCGCCCAGCAATTTATGCAGACGCTCAATCGAAACCCCTGCCCGTTTATAACTGGCAATCACATCCCCGAAGAAGTACATCGAATTGGTAATACGCGGCAGATAGGTGATGAACAAGGCGAAATCCCCGACGGTAAACGACCCGTCCCGCATCGAACCCGCCACCAACAACAACACCAATCCGGTGCCGATATTGACTGCTGTTCCGGTAATCGAGCGGAACATTTCCATCGCCAGCGTATCTTTCAATGAGGCTTTGCGGCGATGTTCGTTCAACCCATCAAAATGCTGAATGACGCTCTCTTCCGCCGAAGCAACTTTTACGGCTTGTACCGCACCGAACAACTCGCTGATATACGCTGTCACCCGCCCGGTAGATTCCCGCGCCTCACGGCGATATTTACGAATGTAGGGAGTCAGTTTCGCCGCCACCCACATGATAATCACGAGCGGAATCAATAGTACGCCGGTAATCACAGGGTTGATAAATGCCATGATAACGAGTGCAATCAGTGCATACAGCACCAACCCCCCCAAGTCCACAGCGTTTTCAACCAACAACATGATGTCTTCGACATCATCGCGGAAGCGGGAGAGAGCTTCGCCGGGGGTATCGGGCAATTGGCGGGTCCCTTTGGCTTCCATAATCCACGCCAAAAGATTACGTCGCAACAACGCCTCGCCCGTCAACCAGAGGCGCGCCCAAATATCCACCGCCCAGCGAAACTCCACAATCCGCGACCCCCACACCAGAAAGAGCATGGCAATCAACGTCCATGCGTTCCATCCGGCGGGCGCGTTGCCGCTCAAGGTATTAAAGATTTCGCGTACCACCAACGCCGCCAATACGGGCAAAGAGTGGAAAATCCCCCACGCCACAATATTCAAGAAGGAGAGCCACGGGCGGTACATCATCAACCGCCACGTAAATCGAAAGGTAGACATAACTATTTCTCGTTTTCCGTTTCACATTCTTGCTTACTTGCAAGAATGTGAAACGGAAAATTAGGTGACTTCGGCTAAGTTCGTTTGTAACAATCGGTAGAACCGTGAAGTCGGGTCGTGCGCCAAATGAGCGCGGGAACCCTGCTCCAAAATTCGTCCGTGGTCCAGTATCACAATCTGATCGGCACGTTCGACGGTTGCCAGACGGTGGGCAATGATGATGGCAGTACGTCCTTCCAACAATCGCGCCATTGCCTGTTCGATCAACCGTTCGGTAGCGGGGTCAAGGCGGGAAGAGGGTTCATCCAGCACCACCAACCCCGGATTTTGTAAAAACGCCCGTACTAATGCCAGCAATTGGGCTTCCCCCGCCGACAGCCCCGTGCCGCCCGAAGTCAGCATCGAATCCAGCCCTTCGGGGAACATGGCGAACCATTGCTGTAAGCCCAATTCTTCAATCACCTTCAGAATCCGCGCATCGCTGATGTCACGGTTGAAGAAGGTCATATTGTCGCGCACACTGGCATGGAACAACTGTACATCTTGGGTAACCATGCTAATACGTTGCCGCAACTCTTGCAGATATGGGCGGCGCAATTCAACCCCACCCAGCCGGATTTCCCCTTCGGTGGGGTCATACAGCCGGAACAAAAGACGGGTCAAACTGCTTTTCCCGCTCCCGGTACGTCCCAACAACCCAACCACCGTTCCCGCCGGAATCGTCAACGTAATATCCTGTAGTAGGGTATCTTGTCCGTTATAGGCAAAGGCTACGTTGTCGAACTCTACCGCCAACGCTCCGGTAGGGAGCGATGTGCCGTCCCCATCTTTCAGCGCAGTCGTAAGATTCAGCAATTGCGCTACCCGTCCCACGCTTGCCCCTGCTTTTTGCAATTCCTGCATTTCCTGCGTGATTTGCTCCAATGGTGCGGCAAGCATGTTGGTGTACTGGTAGAACAGATAGACGGTTCCCAGCGTAATCGCGCCGGTGGTGAAGAGCCAGACCCCCATCCCAAACGCTAACACATCGCCAAAACTGAAAAGCGACATTGCCAGTGTCCAGATGAGCGACCTCTGCATCCACGCCTTATAACTGTTTTTGAACCAGGTACGGGTCACATCGTAGTAACGGCGAAGCACATACGGCGCACCACCATTGGCGCGAAGGTCATCCAACCCCGCCAAACGCTCTTCAATGAACCCGAAGACCTGTGCCGTTCCTTCCCGTTCTTCCGAGGTCGCATCTATGGCAAGGTTGCGGCTCTGATTCAATGCCCACACCGAAATCAGCGTGTACAACGTCAACGCCAGCCCGACGCGCCAATCCTCCCGATAGAGCAGAACCAACGTCCCCAGCAGAAGTAGTAAACTGCCCGCCACCCGCACAAAGAAACGGGAGAAGAAGTTGGCAAGTGCGGTCACATCCCCGTCAATCCGCTCGACCAATTCGCCCGGCGTGCGGTCGTTGTGAAAAGACATATCCAACCGCAACAGATGTTGGGCAAGGTCGG
>CBKYSX010000016.1:0-16105 GCA_966690745.1 uncultured Ardenticatenales bacterium | reverse complement strand
GATCCGCCCGCCCCAACAGGGCAAACAGCAGACCGTGCCAGAAAACCAACAACAGGAAGAGCAAAATCAGGCTTTGCGCCGTAATCAATTGCTCATACGCCACGTAGGGGTTGTTGGTAAACAAAATGGTAATCTCCGTTGTACGTGCGTCGCCATCCAGCGCAATGCTGGAACGGTAGACAAAATCCCAACTTTCGACATGGGTTGCCAGCCATTCCCGCCCCAAATCCAACAGCAGGACGATGAAAAAGTAGCCGCTTAACAACCCCGTCGAAACTCCCGACAGGCGATCTCGCCGGTCGCGGGGGACGGAATTAATCACCCGACTGTTAAAGGTCACCACCACCATCACCACCGAGGCGATGTACAGCATGATTTGGAAGAAGCCCCGTTGGTCACCGCTAAAATCCAAATCCAGCAGGAACTTGATGGCGCGAATCAGAAAGTCCGTTGCCCGAATCGCAACGCCCCACGCGAAAAAGAGGGAGACGAGCGTTACCAGCCCGCGTTGCCAGCCATTGCGTAGCCCGATGATGCCAAACAGCAACATCGCGCCAATGGCGAGCTCCGTCCAATCCAGGGTGATAATGCGTTCGTTCATTTCTTCTGCGTTGTTGCCAATGCCATCGTTGTTCCCCGAACATCGGGGCTGTTTCGCGTTCCCCCGCCCTAAAGGGACGGGGCTACATACATGTGCCTTCGGGATGGTGAGATTTCTCGTTTCTCATTTCCCGTTTCCCGTTTCCCGTGCCGCCACGTCCTTCAGCAAATCCGCAATATTTTTCGCCGCCGTGGGGTGCGCCATTTGCCGCATGGCGTCGCGCATCCCGTTCAGTTTCGTATCGTCGTTTAGAATCGCCTGCACGGTCGGGAGCAATGTGCGTCGCGCCTGCTCATCCGCCACCGTCACCGCCCCGCCCCGTTCTTCCAGCCACCGGGCATTGTCCGCCTGTTGTACCCCGCCATGCGGTAGCGGCACCAACACCGCAGGCAACCCCGCCGCCGGAAGTTCTCCTAATGAGGAAGCCCCCGCCCGCCACACCGCCAAATCGGCGGCAAGCAGGGCATCGCTCATTGTGTCATGCAAATAGTCAAAGAGCAGATACTTTTCTTTAAGCCCGTTCGGCAAGGCGGCGCGTTGTGCCTGTAACCACTCGCCATCACTCTTGCCGTGAACGTGAATCAGATACCCTTCTTTCAGAAAGGCTTCTAAATTCTGCCCGAAGGTTTCATTCAGTGTGTGCGACCCCTGGCTTGCCCCCGTCACCAGAATCACTTTGGCATCGTCGGGCAGATTGAACGTCTTCCGCGCCGCCGCTTTAGGTTTCGGCTGGGCGAGGGTTTTTCGTACCGGATACCCCACCACCACCGACTTCTTGCCGAACCATGCCCGCGTGTCCGGGGTGGTAATCGCCACTTTCGTCGCAAAGGGAGCCAACGCCCGCACTGCCAACCCCGGCTTAATATCGGGCAGATAAATCACAATCGGAATCCGCCGTGTCCATGCCGCCAACCCCACAGGGAAGGTGACATAACCCCCTGTCGAAAGCACCACATCCGGCTTGAACTCGCCCAGAATCCGCCACGCTTCGCCAAAGCCACTCACCAGTTTCAGGCTGTTGCGGAGGCGTGTCCCCCACCCCATGCCCACCAACCCTCCGGCGGCAATCGCCTTGTAGGGAACTCCGGCACGTTGGAGCAATCCTTCCTCCATGCCACCCTGTTTCCCCACCCACAACAGCCCGGGGCGCGGCTCAAACGCTTCCAGAACGCTTAATCCCGGATAAACGTGTCCGCCGGTGCCGCCGCCCGTAACAAGAAGTTTCATGCAGTAGAGTGAAGAGTGAAGAGTGAAGAGTGAAAAATCTTCACTCTTCGCTCTTTCCTCTTAATTCTTCTTCTCGGCTTTCGAGATACTCAACAAAATCCCCGCGCCCGCCATCGCCGTGACCATACCGCTCCCCCCGTAGGAGATGAAGGGTAGGGGAATCCCGGTGGGGGGAATCGTGTTGGTGACAACGCCGATATTTAACATCGCCTGATAGAGAAACCAGCAGGTCAGCCCACAAGCCAGCACCGTGCCGAACCCATCAGGAGCCGTGTTAGCCACGCGGAAGCCGCGCCATGCCAGAAAGACGAACGCGAGAATCACGCCCACCGTCGCCATCAAGCCCATTTCCTGCCCGACAATCGCCATAATCAGGTCGGTGTGGGCGGCGGGCAATTGGGGTGCGTTGCCCTTACTTGTACCAATCCCTTCCCCGATAATTCCGCCCCGCGCCAATGCCGTCAGTACCTGTGTGGTCTGGTAGCCCGCACCCGTCGGGTCGCCGAAGGGGTCCTGGAAAACTTCGATTCGCTCCTGACGGTAATCCGCGCCAAATGCCAACAGGTAAATCACTGCCGCGCCAATCAAGCCCGTAATCAGACATTGGCGCAGGTCTGCCCCCGCCACCAGAAACATGGTTGCCGCCACCGCCCCGACCAACAGAGCCGTAGAGAAACTGGGTTGAAGCAGAATCAAGCCGCAAATCAAGCCGATCAGTACTCCGAAGGGAATCAACCCTGCGCCAATGGAACTGATTTTGTCCCCTTTGGAACTCGCCCAGTGAGCGACATAAATAATCGTGGCGAGTTTTGCCAGCTCGCTGGGTTGTACCGATCCCCCCTCCACCAGCCAGCGTTGCGCCCCGAAGGAGACCTGCCCCACCATAAAGAGCGCGAACAACACCCCTACGATGGTAAGAATGAACAGGGTGCTGACCTTTTTCCAGTGGCGGTAATCCACCAGCCAACAGCCCAACAATGCCGCCGCGCCAATCCCCGTCCAGATGAGCTGGCGTTCGATGAAACTCATCGTGGTTGCGCCGTCACTGTTCATATAGGAAAGCGCGTAGGTCGCGCTATAAATCATGATCAGCCCCAACCCCACCAGTGCACTGACGGTGACAAAGAGCCACCAGTCACTGCTTCGCCCCTCGAATTTTTCGGGGGTGCGGGGACGGCGCGTGGACGTGCGTTCGGTTGTGGGTCGGGGTAGGGCTTCGGTTGCCATAAGAATTACCTTGTCAGTTGCATGTTGCGTGGTGCATGTTGCATGGATTCACTTGAAAGCGGTTCACGGAATAAGCCTTCCACATTCCAAATGCAGGAGTGACCAAGAAAACCTGAACCTTCACGTAAGTTCATGCAACACGCAATATGCACCATGCAACTTTTATGCCTTTCGCCCCACCAGTTGGCGGAAATGGTCGCCCCGTTCCGCAAAATCTTTATAAGCATCGAACGAAGTTCCCGCCGGGCTGAGAAGCACCACATCACCGTTGGTCGTCACATTCCGCGCCTCGGCAACGGCTTCTGCTAACGTGTTCACCATCGTCATCGGTACATCGCGCCCACTGCCATTCATCTTGGCGCGGGCGGCAAGCACGGCTTCCTGCACCAAGCCCGCCATTTCGCCAAAGACAATCAGGTGCTTCACCCGTTTCACAATTTCCACTGCCATCTCTGCCATGGGCAGATGTTTGTCCCGCCCGCCCGCCAGCAAGACCACCGGCGTTCCTTCCGGGTAGGCATGAAGGGCGGCAAGGGTACGGTCGGGGCTGGTGGCGATGGAATCATTAACCCACTTTACCCCACCCTGCACCGCTACTGTTTCCAGCCGATGTTCTACGCCTTTAAAACCCGCGACGACCCGTGCAATCCGCCGTGCCGGAATCCCCATCAGGAAGGCAACCGCCGCCGCCGCCAGCACATTCTCCAGATTGTGCGTTCCGGGCAGGGCAATCTCGCTGACCTTCACAATTTTGGTTGATTTGGATGCCGAATTGACCACCACCCATCCATCTACGACACACGCGCCAACCTTTAGCGTTTCCAAACGGCTAAACCAATGGACTTCGGCTTTGGTCATGTCCGCCATTGCTCGCACTTCGGGGTCATCCCAATTCAGCACCGCATGATGGGAACTGTCTTGATGGCGCAGAATCTGGGCTTTCGCCTCTTTATATTCTTCATAGCTGGCGTGACGGTCCAGATGGTTCGGGCGCAGATTCGTCACCACTGCCACATCCGGGCTGTAGCGCAACGGTTCCAATTGGAAACTGGACAATTCCAACACTACCCGGTCTTTCGGACGCATTGCGGGAATTTCCTCAATCAATGGTCGCCCGATATTGCCCCCCACCCAAACTTTGCGCCGCCGCTCGGTTTTCAGCAGTTCGCCAATCAGGGTGGTGGTGGTCGTCTTTCCGCTCGACCCTGTAATCCCGATAATCGGCGCAGGGGAGAGTTGGAATAGCAGCTCTGTTACGCTGGAAAGCGGAACGCCTTGCGTTTGTGCCTTCTGCAAAATCGGAATTGTGCGCGGTACGCCCGGACTGACATAGACCACATCCGTTTCCAGAATATCGTCAGGATGACCGCGCAGAACACACTGAATCGGCAACCCCGCCAATTGCCCGATTTCGGTTGCCAAATCCGCGACCCCGCGCATGTCGCTAATCGTCACTTTCGCGCCCTTGTTGGCGAGAAAGCGTGCCAACGCCGTCCCCTCGCGTGCCATTCCGATAATCGTGGCGCGTTGATTGGTCAGTGCGGTCATCATAGAACTTAGCTCCTTCGGTTTTGGTTGAACTACCGTTCAACCAAAACCGAAAAACAATCACAACATCGCTAGCGCAATCCCCACCATGCCCGATAGCATGGAAACAATCCAGAATCGTTGGACGACTTGTACCTCGCTCCACCCCAACTGCTCAAAATGGTGATGGAGTGGGGCAATACGGAAAATTCGTTTGCCCGTTCCCGTGGTAATGCGGGTAAATTTGAAATAACTCACCTGAATAATGACGCTGAACAGCACCGCAATAAAGATGAAGCCCACGACGGGCAACAATACCCATTGGAGGGTCATTAACGCTACCGTACAGAGCGTTGCGCCGATTGCCAGCGACCCGGTATCCCCCATAAAGAGGCGGGCGGGGTAAGCGTTGTACCACAAAAAGGCGAGAATCCCCCCCGCCATGCAGAAACAAAAGGCGGCTAAGTGGACATTTGCCTGTCGGAGCGCAATCACCCCGTAACTGGCAAAGGCAATCGCCCCCACCCCACCCGTCAATCCGTCCATACCATCGGTTAGGTTGGTGGCATTCGACATCCCCATGATGTACAGCGTTGCCATCGGGATGTAGAACCACCACGGCAATTCAAAGAGCGTTGGCACAAATGGGATGGCGGCTTTTCCCAGATCAAGGGCGTTCGGATGCCAGAGCAATACCGCCGCCACCAATGCCGTTACCCCTTGCCAGACCAATTTGAACCGCGCCGACACCCCTTCTTTTGGCTTGCCTGCCCGCTTCTGGCGGAGTTTGGCGATGTCATCCACCGCGCCTAATACGCCTGTCGCAATCAGCATCCCCAACGGGAGCAAAAGCGATTCGTATTGCGGGACAATCACCGCCGTACAAAAAATCGTGGTCGGCACGATAATCATCACCCCGCCCATTGTCGGCGTTCCGACTTTGGAAAGGTGGGTCTGCGGACCATCCAAACGGATAGATTCGCCAATCTGCCGCTTCCGTAAATAGCCAATCAGGGGCGCACCCCATACCACCGCAAATAAGAAAGATGCCAATCCCAAAATCAGGGCAACGGCAGTATCTTGACTAAACAGAGTCACAGGTTCTCTCCGTTGCTATCCACACTCAATTGGTTCACCAATTCATCCAACCGCAAGGCGCGTGAGCCTTTCACCAGCACCACATCCCCCGCCTGCAATTCTGTTTTCAGCCATACCACTGCTTCCTCACGGTCAGGGGTGGCAAAAATCGCATTTTCTTTCAGACCCGCCACCTTTGCTTCGGTTGCCATCACCTCCGCCATGCTTCCAATCGCTACAAAGCGTTGGGCGACTTCGGCGGCGCGGCGGGCAATCATCATATGGGCGCGTTCGGCGTAATCGCCCAGCTCGCGCATATCCCCCAGCACGGCAATTTTGCGTCCGTCCAAATCCGCCAGCAGGTTCAACGCCGCCATGACACTATCAGGGCTGGCATTATAGGAATCATCAATCAGGGTGGAGCCATTCACCCCCTGCACCACAATTACGCGCAGAACTTCCATATCGTCCATGTGGCTGAGGGCGGCAAGGATTTCCTGCCAGCTCATTCCTTCGTTTAGCGCAACGGCGGCGGCGGCGAGTGCCCCGTGAACACTATGCCGCCCCAACAACCCCACCCGTGCAAAAACTTCATGCTTGCCCTGATGGAAGCGGAAAGACAACCCTTTTAATCCGTTGCTGGTAATCTGGTCTGCCCACAGGTCGAACGCGGCATCCATACCATAGGTAAAGACCCGCGCCTGTGTTTGGGTTGCCATCGCCCGCACGCGAGGGTCATCCCCGTTCAGAATCGCCAACCCGTCCGGCGGCAGGGCGGCAGGCAATTCCCCTTTGGCGGTGGCAATCGCTTCAATGCTTCCCAACTGTTCGGCATGAGCAATGCCGACATTCGTTACCACGCCGACATTCGGGCGCACCATCGTGGTGAGTTCGGTAATCTCACCGAGGCGCGTCATGCCCATTTCCATGACTGCCCGTTCGGTGTCTAAGGGCATATCCATTAATGTCAGGGGCAAGCCAATATCACTGTTGTAATTGCCCTTGCTTTTCCAGACCTTAAAGCGTTGGCTCAATACTTTTGCCACCAATTCTTTGGTGGTGGTTTTACCCACACTTCCAGTAATTCCGATGATTCGCAGATTCGGGTTTGCCTGATTGCGCCACCATGCCCCCAATGCCTGCATCGCCGCCATGCTGTCCTCCACCAGAAACAGCACCGGTGCTTTCAGACTCTGCACCATCGGCTTTGCCACATCCACAATTTGCACGGTGGTGGGCAGGGTATCGTTGAATCGCGCCCGTTCGGCTACTACTACCGCCGCGCCCCGCGCCAGCGCATCAGCGATATAGATATGTCCGTCCGCCTTTTCGCCCGGACGTGCCACAAATGCCCCGCCCGGTTGCACCAACCGACTGTTCATCACCCACGGGGTAATCACCGCCGCCGACGTTGTGGTCGGCGCGGGTTGCCCCGTAAATCCGGTGAACAATTGCGCGAGGTTGGGCATAATCTGATGGGAGAGTGAAGAATTAAGAGAGAAGAGCGAAGATGAATCGTTGCATGTTGCATATTACATGGTGCATGAACGACAATAATCGCGGGTGAATTTTCGTTTCTTCGCTCTTCTCTCTCCTCTCTTCGCTCTATTCCCTAAAAAGGGTGAAGGGTGAACCTGCTTGTGTGCAGATTCACCCGTAAATACTTATGGAATAACTGGCGTTGGCTCCGGCGGCGGCGCGGGAAGGGGGATGGTTCCCTCCGCTATCGGCGGGGTCCCTCCCCCGTCTGCGGGAACCACCCCTCCTTCCGGGACAGCCGCATCCGAAATCGGTTGCGCCTCCGGTGCCGGAGCCTCGACTGCCGGACGTACCGCCACGCGGTACATATCCGGCGGGATATTAAAATAGTTCAGGATGCGCGTCGCCAACCGGTTAAAGGTCGGTGCGGCACTCTGGCTTCCCCATTGATGGACCCCCAACGGACGATCCAACTTCACCAACATCACAAAGGCGGGGTCATCTGCCGGGGCAAAGCCGATGAAACTGGCGATCGTATCGCTGGCATGGTAGCCGCCGGGAATCGGAACCTGTGCGGTTCCGGTTTTGCCGCCGACGCGCCAGCCATCCAGCAAAGCGGTTTGGGTTTCAATTTCCACCGCGTCCGCCATCATGGTTTGCATCAGATGGGCAGTTTCGGGGGAAACACTTTGCCCGCGTACCACCACCGGCAATTCTTCCAATACCCCGTTGTTGATCACCGCTTTAACCACGCGGGGTTGCATCAATTGTCCGTCATTCAGCAAACTCGCCACCGCCGTCACCATTTGCAAGGGTGTCACTGCAATCCCCTGACCGAAGGCGTTCGTGCCGAGGTCACTGGGGTGCCACAGTCCATCACCGGGGGACTTGACCTGCCCGGCGGCTTCGCTTCCAAGATCAATGCCGGTGGGGGAACCGAAACCGAAACTGTCCATGTGGCTGTAGAACTGTTCGGGACCGAGCGAGGTGCTAATCCATGCGGTTCCTGTGTTCAGCGAATAGCCCAGAATTTCGGTTACACTGCGGTCGCCATAGCCGCGCCCGTCCCAGTTGGTGATAATCCGTCCGCCGACTTCGTAGACACCGGGGTCATACCATCGGGTTTCGGGGGTCACGGTTCCGGCATCAATCGCGGCGGCAACGGTAATAATCTTAAAGACTGACCCCGGCTCGTATTGCTGGCTGACTGCCGGGTTGTTGAAAATTTCCGGCGTTTCCATCCAATCGCGGAAACGTTCCGGTTCAAAGGTGGGCGAACTTGCCATCGCCAGAATGTCCCCGGTTTTGGGGTCCATCACCACAATCGTACCGCCCAACGCTTGATATTGCTGAATCGCGCTGTTCAGTTCCTGCTCCACCATAAATTGCAGGGAGCGGTCTATCGTTAGCACCAAATCCACCCCGTTTTGGGTGGGGGTAAAGGGACGACTGCCCAGTTTGATTTCTTCGGCAGGAGTTCCTGCGGCAACGGGGCGCATTTCCATGCCCGACAATAATTTGTCGTAATACATCTCTACGCCTGCCACGCCCGTCCGTCTGCCTTCTTCATCACTAAAGTTCACAAAACCCAACAGGTGCGCCGCCAGCGTGCCATTGGGGTAGGTGCGGAGCAACGAAGGCTCCAACACAAAGAAGCGTTCTTCCAGATTGATGATTTCCTGCGCCATCGTCAGTGGTACGGTATCGCTAATCAATTCGTTCTGGCTGTCCCGCCCGAAAATTTCTATCAATTCGGCTTCGGGGATGCCCGTAATCCCGTTGATTTCTTCCGCCACCAGTTCGGGGCGGCTCACGATATTGGGCGAAACCCAGAATTTGTAGATGGCATCATCTGCCGCCAACAGGTAGCCGTTGCGGTCCCGAATTGTGCCGCGAACGGGGGTAGTGGCTTCTTCGACAATCGTTTGATTGCCTTTCGCAAGGGTTTCTTCCCGCGCCAGCACCTGCCAGTAAAAGAGGCGGTAACTTAATAGAAGAGCCGCGCCCACAATCACCGCAAACACGAAATTGACTCGCTTCACGCGGGTGCGGGCGAGTGCGAGTTCGCGGGTGCGTACCGATTCGGGTTCTTTTTTGGTGCGGGTTTGGGGCAACCCGCGCCAGCCCATCGGCTCTGCGGTTTTGGAGGAACGGCGGCGGAAGAAATTCATGCTTGGTGCATATTTCATATTGCATAGTGCATAAACGACCCTGCATTTTTACAGGCGTTGCCGTTATGCACTATGCACTATGCAATATGAGATTTACGGCGTAAGGTCCAGACTTTGAATCAAGATGTACTCCGCCTCGGTGCGTGGGGTCATCCCATGCGCCTCGGCGTATTTCATCACGTTTGACGGACTTTCCAGTTCGGCGAGTTCGGCTTCTAAGGCTTTGTTGCGTTCAATCCACTGCTGATGTTGGCGTTGTAATACTTCGATATCAAAGGCAGTCGTGGTGGTCTGGCTGACTTCCATCAGGTAGAGAAACAAAAAGAGACCACACAATACAAGCACCATCAGCGTCAACCGCGCCACACTGCGCGAAACCCGCGACAAAGTGGGCATGGGGGTACGCCGGGGGCGTGGGGTCACAAGGGTGTCATCTACCAGTCGGCTTGCCATTCCTGCTTCAACCTTCACTCATTCTTGGAAGTTGCGTTTTAGAGAGAAGAGCGAAGAGTGAAGAATACACAGTGGAATTCTCCGCTCTTCTCCCTTATTTCTTCTCTCTTTTATGCAACTATGTTGCCAATTTCACCCCCACCCGCAGTTTGGCACTACGGGCACGTGGATTCCGAAGCAATTCGGCTTCCGAGGGGGTGATGGGTTTGCGCGTGGTCTGCTTCCGATCGAGGGAGGCTTTATGACCACAAACACAGATGAGGAGGTTCGGCGGGCAAAGGCAATCGGTGGTTTCGTCGCGGAAGTACTCTTTGACAATCCGGTCTTCCAGAGAATGGAAGGCGATGACTGCCAGTTTTCCCCCCGGCTTGAGCAGACGCAATGCTTGGGGGAGCGTCTGTTGCAGAACGGACAATTCTTCATTCACCGCGATACGCAACGCCTGAAAGGTGCGCGTGGCGGGATGAAGCTTTCCTTTTCCGCGTGCCGGGATTGCCCTTGCAATCGCCTCGCCCAATGCTTTAGCAGAAGCAAAAGGACGACGTTGGACGATAGAACGGGCAATTCTGCGACTGAACGGCTCCTCGCCATACTCGTAGATGAGGTTGGCGAGTGATTTTTCGTCAAGCGTATTCACCAAATCGGCGGCAGTGGTATCCAACTCCGGGTCAAGGCGCATATCCAACGGCGCGTCCGCCTGAAAGGAAAGTCCCCGTTCCGGGTCATCCATCTGGAAGGAGGAGAAGCCTAGGTCGAGCAGGATGCCATCAAATTCGGCGATGCCTTGCTCTGCCGCCACCTCCGCCATGTGGACGAAGTTCCGGTGTACCACCCGCCACCGTCCGGCAAATGCCGCCAGACGTTGCTCAACCCAGCCGATGGCAGTCGGGTCCTGGTCGAGCGCGAGTACGAATCCGTCCGGGGCTGATGTGTGGAGAATTCCCCACGTATGCCCCCCTAATCCAAGGGTTCCATCCAGATAGACCCCGGCGGGTTGAGGGTTGAGGGCAGTCAACACCTCTTCGTACAGCACAGGCAGGTGCGGGTACGGGATGCCGGGAATATCGGGAGGAACCTGGAATCTATTTGTGTCTTGCATAATTGCGTATTCCGTATTGCGTAGTCCGTAACGATAACAGCAATCGGTTGACCTGCCGTTTACGCAATACGGAATACGGAATACGCAATGACTACGGTTATTTTTAGATACTCAACGATGTCAGCTGTGCCGCAATCTCAGCAAGGTTAGCCTGGAATGCCGCCTTGGTGGCTTCCCAACGGTCGGGTTGCCAGATTTCGACACGCTCGTTGGCTCCAATGACAATCGCCCCATCCGACAGGTTGGCATACTGGCGCAAATTTTCGGGCAGAAGAATGCGCCCCTGTCGGTCGGGCTGGGCATCGGTTGCCTGGCTGAAGAAGAAGCGGGTTGCCATCCGCGCCTGCGCGTCGCCACTCGGCAATTTCGCAAGTTTCTGGCTGAATAAATCCCATCCTTCGCGGGAATAGACCCAGAGGCATTGATCCAAGCCCACGGTGACAAACAAGCCGGACTCAAAGACCGGGCGGAACCGCGCCGGAACAGTGAGCCGTCCTTTGTCGTCAATGGTGTGCTTGAATTCGCCGAGAAACATCGTTTGGGTTTCAATGGTCTACTTTTGGTGGATTTCCAAAATTAGAACACTTATTCTATATATCCCCCACTACAGCCGTGCGAGGGGTGGGCATTTGCGGGAAAGTCCCCCACTTTGCCCCACTTTCCCCCACTTGTGGGGCAATAATACACCACTTACGCACAAAACACAATACCCAAAGGGTAGAAAAAAGTCAGGGGTGTACTGTACAAAAGGTACAATCCCTGACTTTGGTGGAATCGTGGGGCGTTGTGGGGGATGAAATTCTCCCCACCATGCCCCACCTGTTATTCTGTTTTTGGAATTTCCCCCACTTTGCCCCACCGCTTATGGTTTTTAGGGTTTGAAAAATTTAGTGGAAGAGATTGAGAAAAAATAGAATGTTAAAATACATCGTTGTCATTAAAATATCTGTTATGACCACCCAAAATCTACCTCCACGCCTCACGCAATTATTACAGCAAACATGGGACGACTTTCGCGTATCTTCCCATTTACACTTATCCCCCCAAAACCGACTTCATCTATATGATGCCCTCACAGGGCAACCCGAAGGCACTTTTTTTGGTCTTTGCTGTGCTGTTCCCGGGAATACACCGATTAAAAATTTTCGTGCGTATCAGGCTCTGGGGTTTATCACTGCCAATAAGGTATTGCCCATTTGGAAACGCGAGATGGAGTGGTTCATGTCCCAATTCCAAGATTGGGACTCATGTTACAGTCTACCAATAACAATATTGAGGAGTGCAGAAATGGCTCTGGCGGGCAGTAGCGAGGAAGAAATTAATGAAATGATTATGAGGGAAGATGAATGTGCAGGGAGTCTTGGTAGTTTCAGCGTCATTCACGGTAATTTAAGCGAAGAATTTAGACATCCCCAATACATGGCTGTATGTACTGCTTTTGACGTTTTCTCGGCATGTTGCGGAATGCCAACCCTCTTGGTGTATCATTCTCCTCCCACTTCCCCCTATGACATAAATGATGAAGGTCTTGAAGTTATAAACAACAATAATGACTTCTCCTACCATGCCAGCGAAGCGTTCATCAGTAGTGACCCCAATCCGCCCGGATGGGGACAGTCATTGGGATTACCGATTGAACGAGATTCCGAAAAAGCCCTTGATTTTTGGCACTGGTGGTTATTTCAAGCGATTCCGCAGGCGTGGCATACGACAACGATCCCGCCTATAGAACCTTTTTAACTCAAATATCAGGAATAAAGGGCGCACAGCCACACGTTCCATCCTCAAGGTTATGCCCTTCATGGATGGGTAGATCCCCTTCCGGTCCAATCTCGTGGTCGGGCACACCCGCCCCTTCAATATCACGATCCCCGAAGCCGCCCGTAAAGCGAATGTCCTCCATGAAAGGGGTCGGGTCAACCCGCCCCCACACCCCGTTGACCTTCTTTAAACTTAAATCCCACAGTTCAAAATGGAGGTGGGGCGCAGAGGTAAATTCCCCTGTATTGCCGGAACGGGCGATGTACTGCCCCGCCTGCACCTTGTTACCCACTTTTACGAGCGTTTCACTGCAATGTCCGTAGAGCGTACAGGTGTTATCGGGGTGCTTGATAATCACCGTAATCCCGTATTTTTCTGGGTGGTCGCCCGCATGAATAATTTCGCCGCCCTGCGCCGCCACAATCGGCGTACCGATACCGCCGGGGAAAATGGAGGTACGGGTGCGAATATCCAGCCCGGAATGCCCGATCAGCCAGCCGAATTTGCGCTTGTAGGTTTCAAAATCTGCCCCGAATGCCTGGGTAATGGTTTTGGAGGAGGGCACGGGCCATACAAGGGAAATCCAGCCACGATCAGCCATGAGTAGGCTCCTTTAGAAAGCAGGACGCAAGACGCAGAACGCAGGACACAGAAACGGATATAGTTCTATTGTAGTGGGGGTTGTGGGGAAATGGAAGGGGTCAGTTCTTGATACACGTTGATGGGGATTAAAAATGAAATCCAATCCATGCCATCATCTAAAGATTACATTACCTGTATCACAGTTTGTCAGGTAGGGGCGGGTGGTCGGCATGGCGCACCTACCCCTATAGAGCGCACACCCGCCCGCCGTTGCCGCAAACCTATGCAAATTTTGGAACGTGGGCGGGTCTTTAACGATGGGCGTATCGCTCTTCATTCCGATGTGTGCATTAGCACATGCGCGTAGCGATGCCCCTACCATACAGACATTGTGGGGGGTGCATAGATACTGATATGTGGTCGAACCTCAAATCCCAAAGGTAGGAATCTGATAATTGTACGCCTCCACACGGGGTTGAAACCCCGTGCTAAGAGAACAAAGCCTCGTTGAGGCTGTTTAACCCTTCAGGGTTTTGTCCTCTTAGCACGGTCACTTTAGTGCCGTGCCGCTCGGAGAAACCCGGTTTCGCCGCCCATAAAAAAAGCCGGAGTTCGGTTGAACCCCGGCTTCTTATAGGAATTTCGTCTTTGCATCTTGCGTCCCGCATCCTGTTTTCTGCGTCCCGCCCTTACTTCGTACAATGGGGGCAAACCCCGTACCAATCCACACGCGGATAGCTAAGGGTGTAGCCGGATTCGTGTTGCACCCAATCCCGCAGGGCAGGCGGCAATGCCAACCCTACATCCGTCACCGTGCCACACCCTGTACAAATCACGTTCACATGGGGCGTGGTATCCACATCATAACGCACTACTCCATCCAGCGTCAGCGGCAACAACAACCCCAGTTCGCTGAACAGTTCCAGCGTGTTATAAACCGTCGCCAACGGCAACTCCGGCACCAGCCGATGCAATTCGGCGGCGGTGGGGTGTTGGGATCGCACCGTATGGAGTGCTTCCCAAATTTGGAGGCGTTGGGGGGTGACGGGTCGCCCCGATGTGCGTAACGCGCCCCGCAATCGTTCTACGTCTACTACTTCGTTCATAAGCCCATCAGAAAAGGTTGGTATTTCAACAGATTATACCCTTTTCCGGCGTGATTCCAAGCATTAGCAGGGTTATGTCAATTCAGGGGTTTCGGGTGGCGGACGATCCGTTTCCCGTTGTTGGTAGGTCCACCAAATAATCGCTATCGGAATGATGGCAAAAAGGGTCAGGGCGATTTCGGTTTGGAGCGCACCACTGTATTCGAGAACAATGAGGGCGATTCCATTCAATAAGGTATGCAGAATAAACGCCGCCCACCACCACAGGCTGTTCCGTTCCCGTACCGCTTTCAGCACCAGCAACGATGCCGCCGTATGAAAGATAATCGCAATCACCCGTTCCCAGATACCCATCGCCACCATATCCCATGTCAGGGAACGCAATTGATTTATTTGTGCCTGCGCCAATTCCATCTGTTCCGGCGGCACTTCGGCAAAGGCTAAATCACCCAGACTGAGCGCAATCACACCGTTAATTGCACCCAACCCCACCAACAACATCGCCTCAATCCCGCCATGCCCCGCGCCGAACATCACCCCATCTTTCCATTGCACAATGTCAAGGGTGCGCCAGCGCATCATCAGCCATCGTCCCCCTTCTTCAAAAAGCGAAGCCGTTAAGGTTAGAAAAGCGAGATTGAACCAGAAGGATTGCTCCTCGCTCCAGCCCAAATCCATTTGTGCCAATAGAATCGTCGCCACTCCGAGGAGGGGAATCCTTAGCACTATTTGGGAAACAAAAAAGGTCAATGCTCCCCAGCCCCATACCTTCCATGATGCGCCCGTTCGCTTGCGTACATACCAGCCCCATATCACCGGGGCAATCAACACCACCACCGCCTGTATCGTCAATAACGTAATTGCGTCCATCTGTGCCTCTTTGCGTTTATTTAGATGTTTGTCTAAATATATAAGCAAAGGCATGGGTTGTCAATACGTATGAGTGGAAACAGCACCTGTAGGGGCGAAGCATCCGCCCGATTCTGTGGTATAGCGAAGGTATGGAATGGAAACGATTGAATGGACGGGCGGATGTGGGGGAAAAGGGATGCTTCGCCCTTCCCTTACGGAAGATTCATTCCGCGATGGGTCGTCCCATCACGACAGGGCGAAGCACATCTCGACACGGAAACACACGCCCGTTTACAAAATTGGTTCAATACCCGCATTTCTGCGCGTAACAGGCTTTTGGGAGATGCCGGGCTATGACAGGGCGAAGCATCCCCACTCGGAACCACGCCCCCGTTTACCATCGTGGTTCCATTCCTGAAATCCGGCACGTAACAATCGGGGTGGGGTGCTTCGCCCCTACGAAGGATTCTTTTTTTGCCGTTCGCGGAAAGCGGCGACGTTATAACGGCTGGCGCAACGGTCGTCGCAGAAGCGGCGGGTGCGGTTGCGGGAGGTATCCACGAAAACATCACGACATGGGGCGGAATCACAATGGCGAAGCCGCCCCAACCCATGGGTCTGCAAAAGCCGCACCATATCAAGCGCACTTGCCAGCGTCAACCGTTCCATAAAGGAATGATGGGGTTCCGGCACAAACGTGAGATGGATGGTATCCGCTGTGGCTTCCATGATCTGCGGCGTGGCGCGAATCGAAGTAACAAGGCGATTGAGGGTGTCCGTTGCCGCACCTATGGTGTCCGCATTCCAAATTGAGCGTAGGGTTTCGCGCAGGAGCCTCACCGCTTCAAGGTCGGCAGAGGTAAGCGGGTTGGCGACAGGGAAATCATGACGATCCAGAAAGTCGTGTAAATCATCGGGGGTTTGTAATTCTTCCGGGACCTCC
>CBKYSX010000015.1:0-16499 GCA_966690745.1 uncultured Ardenticatenales bacterium | reverse complement strand
ATCCGCATCGTCGTTCCGTCGTATCGCGCACGACAGATCCGGAAGCCCAGGCTCCGGAGGAGAATCTCCATCTCCTCGATCGCGCTCAACTTCTCCACGGTGACCTCCGAGCCATAGGGAATGCGGGAGGAGAGACAGGGGGCGGCGGGCGCGTCCCATTCAATCTCAATGCGCGAAGCACTCCGGCTAAGTTCAACGAGATGGGCGGGGGCGGCGGGGGCTTGCGTATCGGAGGAGGGGTTCACTTCCAGATGCCCGGCTTGCGCGGGGCTGTAGGGAATCCCGTCCAAATCGGCGTAGGTCCAATCCCGTCCGCCGGTGGTGGAATAGCGGTAGGCGTAATCGTAGGTGCCAATCGCATCGGGCAGGAGCGTGCCCTGATATTCGTCGTTGTTGCCCGCATCGGCGTTAAAGGTGGTATCGAACCACGTCCAGGTTGTGCCGGGGGTGCTACCGTCCGCGCCATAGCCGACTTCGGCGATGACGCTGGGCGTTGCGCCGGGTTGGGAGGTGACTCCATCAATGTAAATCTGCCCGTAAATCGCGGTGGTCGGCGTGATGGTGCTGATGGTGTGGATGATAGTGGGGGGCCATTGCAGATTCGCCCAATCAATATTGTAGTGGGGAATCAGTTCCAATTCGTTGGAAGGTGCGCTTTCCAAGCCAGCCGCGTTTTCGGTGGTAACGCGGTAATAGTAGCGTTGCCCATTGACGAGATTGGTATCGGTGTAGGGGCTGTTGACTTCTTCCGCCACCCGTTCAAAGCCACCGCCACTGACCAACGAACGGTAGACATTAAAGCTTGCGCCCGCCACGCCCGGCGTAATGGTCAGGGTGATTTCCCCTTCCCCTTCGGTGCCGCTAATGTTGGGTGCATTCGGCACGGTCATCACCGTTCCGGGTGCGGTGGTCCAGATGCGGAAATCGTTGGAGCCGAGCGTGACAGTGAAGGTGCCGGTGGCGGTAGTGCTGGAGCCATCGCCCAATTGCCGCTCTAAAGTCGCGTCCAACGGAATGTACCCTTCCAACGGAATGGCGACGGTCTGGCTAGAGTTACTGCGGTTGACGACGACAATTGCCGCGCCGGTGCTGTCTTTGCGTCCGTATGCCAGCACGTTTTGTTCGTCGCTCACCAGAAGCGTATCCCACGAGCCGGTGCGGAGGTAGGATTTGCTGTTCCGCAGGGGTCCCAATTGCTGGTAATGCGCCAGCAGTTGGTTGTCTGCCTGCCGCCAGACGGGGAGGGTGCTATAGCCGCCTTCGTCTGCCCAGGGGTAGGGTTGGCGGTTATAGGGGTCGTCGCGGCAGGGGTCACTACCGAAACCGACCAAGCCCACCTCGTCCCCGTAATAAACGGTGGGTGCGCCGGGCAGGGTGAATTGAATCACCGAGAGCAGACGCATCCGCGCCCGTCCGTCTGCAAAGGTGTGGTCGGGCGGGTTGGTGGGGTTGCTACAAAGCGACGGGTCGGCGGGGTCATCGTTATGGTCCAGCACGCGCACGGGGCGGTTGGTATCGTGGGAGCCGGTGAGGTTCATCGCCGATTCAAAGGCAGGCGCAGGGTAATCTTCGTCAATCGTCCGCAATTGGCTTTCAAATTGGGACGCGGTGAGCGGGGCAATCGTGAAATCGCCATCGCGGAAAGTCGTATCGCGCAGGAAGCCGATCAGGGCATTGCGGAAACGGTAGTTCATGGTGGAATCAAATTCATCCCCCAGCACCCGTTCGCGCACATCCCCTTCGCTCCACGTTTCGGAATAGCTCATGGCGGGGTTGGGGTCGTTCGGGCCGTAGCCACCCTCTTCCAGCGTATCGCGCCAGTCCTCAAAGAAGGTATTATTCACGCCGATGACATCGGGCACTACATCCACGCGGTAGCCGTTCGCGCCCTGCTCCATCCAATAGGTCAGGGTGGCGGGGTCGCCGTTGAAGCCGTCAAACCAGTAGTCCAGCACATCGGGATGGGCAGTATTGATTTGGGGCAGGGTTTCCACCCCGAACCAGGCGCGATAGTCTACGCCACCGGCACATTTGGGATTATCGGGGTCGGCGGGGGGGATGAAGAAGAACCAGTCGCGGTAGGGGCTGTTGACATCTTCACAGGCTCCCGCACCATAGGTGGCATCATCGTAGCGTTCAAAGCGGTCGAAATAGGGCGAATCGCTGGAGACGTGGTTCGGCACCATGTCCAGAATCAGATACATCCCCCGGTCGTGTAGCTCATCGGTGAGTTCGTTGAAGAGGGCAAGGTCGCCAAAGTTGGGGTCAATCTTTTGGAAATCGCGCCCGTCATATTTGTGGTTGCTGGGCGAATCGAAAATCGGGTTGAGGTAAATCGTCGTCACCCCGATGCTTTCCAGATAATCCAGCTTGTCCAGAATTCCCTGCAAGTCGCCGCCGTACATGGTGCTGGAATAGGTGCTGTACCATTCCGGGTTGGTATCGGGGTCGTAGGGTTCCGGGTCGGGAACAATCGTGTTCCACGGTTCAATCGGGAAACGATGACCGCGCTCCTGCGGGTAGAACCAACCATTGTTGGTGGCGGGGTCGGCGGTGGGGTCATTGGTCGGGTCGCCGTTGCGGAAGCGTTCCGGGAAAATCTGATAAATCACGGCATTTCGCGCCCAATCGGGAACATCAAAGCCCGGTTCGTAATAGTAGATGTTCCACGAACGGTCTGCCGATTCGGGTAGGGGTTCGCCCGCGCCGCCATCGGTTGCGCCATCATCTTCATAATAAGCGGTTTCACTGCCGTCAATCGCAAGGAAACGGTAGTAGATGATGGTGTGGTCGTTGGGGGCGGGAATGGTGACTTCCCACCACTGGTAGGGGTAGGATTGGGGGTCGGGGTTGGGTTGCACCGTGAGCGGGGTCATGTTGTAGAAGCGTTCCGCCGCGCTCGCCAGATTGTAGGTGCGGAGGCGCACCCGTTCTACGTCGTTGGCAAAGGTGCGGAAACGAATCTTGACCGCTTCATTATATTCCACCGCGCCTTCGGGTAAACGGTAGGCATCGGCGCGAGAATCGTGGTACAGCCCATCATAGAAAACATTATTGTCGCCGGTGGTGGGTCCAGTGTCGGGATTGTTGATGCTGTCGCGCACTTCGTTGGTGGCGCAATTGTAGCGGAAGGTGACGGTATCGTCCGCCGCCAACGTCAACGCAACGTTGTTGGCGGGGTAGCTTTGGTCCCACGCTTCGTTCCGGGCGACTTTGTATTCATAACTGCCCGACGGAAGGGTGGGTGAGGTGTAGGCGTACCAATCGCTCCCTGCTTCTTCCTGCCACATCATGGTTCGCAGGTTGGTGGGTTCCCAATCGTTGCCGCCGATTTCGCTTTGCATGCTTCCGGCAACGGTGGCGATACAGCGGCTTTTGTTGTCAGCAACATTATTCGGACCGGGTTGGAAATACCAGCGCATCTGGCTTCCATCGGTGGTGAAGGGGACGTTTGCCGGGGGGTGAGCGTTGTTCCAGTTGCCAAATTCGACGATTTTGTATTCGTAACCGGCGGCGGGAAGCCCTTCGCCGACGAAGCGGAACACGCCATCGCCATCGGGGTCCTCCATCTGCGTGAAGGTACAGGCGTTGTTCCATTCGCCACAGGTGGTGGAGACGGGCAAATCATCTTGAAAGTTTCCGGCAACCACCCAATCCAGCCCGGTGGGGGCGGCGGTGGTAGGCGCGGGGGAACCGACAAAGGCGAGGGTCAGGAGCAGTACCATTACTGCAAGTAGCCGTCGTGGCATGGGATTATTCTCCTACGGAAAGCGGAAAGCAGGACGCAGAATCGGCAGGGTTATTCGGTTTGATGACTAGTTGAAGGTTAAACTTTCGGGGTTGAAGTAACTATACAAAGAAATGGTTGAGGTGTCAATCAATTTGTGTAGTAAAGGGAAAAGTGACAACGGTTTTCGTGCTGAATACTTCTTGAATGTCGCCGTGATGGACATGAGCCTAAGGTTGCACATCCAACAAGACAAGGTAAACTAGGCATTCTATTCTACTAAGGTAGAAATCACGTCATAGTAGAACACGAATCAACCAACTAATTAATCACTTATGGTACCTCCTAACCTCCGTAGTGAACTTTACAACTTGTGGACATTGTTCTGGGCTAGCGGTGTTTCTAATCCAATCAATGCAATTGAACAGATTATTTTCTTAATCTTTCTAAAACGTTTGGAAGAAAGTGATAACACGCGCATTAATAAGGCAACAAACGAAGGGGCAACTCCTCGTTCGATTTTTGCTGCCCGTGTAGATTGCACTTTAGAGCACCATTCTGATGATGCCGAGGGGGAAAAAATTGGCGAATGTATAGGGCATCATACATCTCGATGGTCTTATTTTTTTGGTACGAAAGATGATGGAACATATATTATTTCTGATGCACAAAGACCTCAATTAATGCTTGAATTTGTATTTCCATGGTTGCGTGTTCTAGAGAAAACAATAGAAGGAATTGACGCAATTAATAAAGATTATAGTGGGGACACATCAGGACGACTAATGCAAGATGCATATTTTTTATTAGACATAAATAAACAGGATACTTTTAAAAAAGTATTAGAGATAATTGATGGTTTAATCACTCGTAGTGCTAATTACGATTTGATGGGAGATATATTTGAAGAATTGTTAAAAGAGATAGATAAGAGTGGAATGAATGGTCAATTTCGTACTCCACGTCACATAATAAGATTTATGGTTGAATTAATCGCACCACAAATGGGTAAAAGGATTGTAGATCCAGCAGCTGGAACTGGTGGATTTCTAATCAATACATTGTTGTATTGGCAAAAAGAGTCAACATATGAAGGTGTTATACTTGAGTGGGATGGTACTCCACATCGCTTACATCCATCTCAGAATTATAAAGACCAATTAAAAAATAGTGCTCTTGTTGGGTACGATAATGATCGAACTATGGCAAGGATTGGCTGGATGAATTTAATTTTGCATGGGATAGAACAACCTCAAATTAAATTACAAGATTCCCTAAGTAAAAGACGTAGTTATGAAGAGAATGAAGAATTTGACTATTTATTTGCCAATCCTCCATTTGCAGGCAAACCAGATAAGGGCGATCTCCATCCCAATTTTAATAAGAAAAATACAGATAAAACTGAACTCTTATTTATATGGTTGGCATTAGAGTTACTTAAAGAAGGGGGAAGAGCAGCTATCATTTTACCAGAAGGGGTTTTATTTGGTACTTCAAGCTCATATGTTGATCTAAAACGTGAATTACTATATAAAAATTATGTCGAAGCAATTATTTCCTTACCACAGGGAATTTTCTTGCCTTATACAGGAATAAAAACGTCAATCATAGTATTTAGTAAAGGGCCAAAACAGTTACAAAAAGATATAGATGATAAGTCTATACCTCTTACTAAACAGGTTGTATTTTACGAGGTTCGTGCTGATGGATATTCGCTCGATAATCGACGTACGGAACGTCGAATTCCAAATGATTTACCCGATGGATTAGAAAAGATATCCTCCTCTATAGAAAACGCAAGAAATATTAATAACATACAAGAAAATTATTATTTTACACCTGAATTAAAATTGGAGCGATGGCGGATCGTAGATAAGGTAGTTCGAAATGCGTTTCCTCATCTACAAAATTATAAAAACAACCATTATGCATATAGATTGAATGAGATTTTTCCAGAGATAAGTCTTGACCCGCGTGAGGCAGAAACCTTTGTAGTACAAAAACAACAACTTCAATTTGAAAAATTATTACGTGCATACTTGCTTCGTAACGTCCCCGAAGTTTACAATAAAACACGTCAAGCAAAAAAATTGAATTTGAAGACAAAAAGTGCCGAAAATATTATTAAAACGGTATTAAAGCCCTTAATAAATTTTATCTCAATTACATCTAATCAACTATGGACAAAGAACGACTCAAGTATCCAAAAGGGTCGAAATCTCTGGAAAGAAATACAAATAGAAGTTCAGGCAACAGTCACTAAAGAATGGGTTGAATGGATTCTACAAAAGGATCAAAACCATGTAGCAAATGAACCAAGTGGTGAAATACTTGCATTCTTAAAATGGCGAAACGAAATAGCGTTGATTCTAAAGGAATTTTTTAAGTTAGATGGCTATGATATATGGACACGGTCTGAAGAGGTTATACCAGTCTCTAATAGCGACGCTCGTTCCATTGAGCAAGATGAGCCTCATCTTTGGTCTGCTCCAGTAATTTCTTATCTTAAAAACCAAGATGGAACAGATACCGAAACTATTGATCCGAGTTGTATTGCTGGTAACGCTTTTAATTTATCAGCACGACTCTATAAACCATTATTAAGTACAAGAGAAGCTGAAGGCAATGCGCTAGATGTTATTAATAGAATTGAAGAGTTAGAACAAAAGATATTCCAAGAGTTAAAAACCTTAAAAGAACTCTTGGAAACAAGGTCCTAATGACTACTGATTTAAACTTTCCACAATCTTGGGCTATCATGCCTCTTGGGCAAATTGCTCAAGTGGTATACGGTAAAGCACTTCCCGCTATTCAACGAATTTCAGAAGGCAAATATCCAGTTTATGGCTCGGGAGGTATCATAGGAAGACATGATCATTTTCTACATAAACAACCCAGTATTATTATTGGACGTAAGGGTTCTGTTGGTACTGTTTATTATGAATCACAACCATTTTGGTGTATTGATACTGCCTTCTATTTAGATAACATAAGTCCATATGTTTATCCTGAATATCTTGCGCTAGCTCTCAAATTTTTGGACTTATCTAAATTTACTGTTGTTGTGGCTATCCCAGGGTTAAGTAGGAATGAATTGGAGAGGATTAATATTCCTCTTCCAACGCTTCGAGAACAGAGAAGAATAGTTGTGATACTACAGAAATTGGAAGCAATAAAGGATTTACAGCAGAGCAGAGTATCTGACATTAAGCAGATATTATCCAAGGTCTTTATAGATATGTTTGGAGACCCAATTTACAATTCCAACAATTGGAAAACTGAATCGCTGGAGGATCTAGGAAAAATTGATCGAGGTAAATCTCGTTATCGTCCACGTAATGCTGAGCATTTATATGGAGGACCTTACCCGTTTATTCAAACGGGGGATATTACAAAATCGGATGGATGGATCACTAAATACACACAGACATACTCTGAGGCAGGGCTATTACAAAGCCGACTTTGGGAACCCAACACAGTATGCATTACTATAGCCGCAAATATTGCCCATACTGCAATTCTAACGTTTCCTGCCTGTTTTCCAGATAGTATTGTTGGATTTATTAGCAGTCCACATGTAACACCAGAATATATTTGTCAATGTTTGTCTTTAATGCAAACATATTTAGAGAAAATAGCACCACAGGGAGCGCAAAAAAATATTAATCTAAGTATTTTAAATCAACTAAAGATTCCACTCCCTCCTATTGAAATGCAAAAAAAATTTTCTGAGATAGCACTAGCATACCGCACCTTATTAATATCTATTGAAAATTTAAATAATGAACTAAATAAGCTCAATACTTTATTGTTGTCTCAAGGATTGTTTGGTTTCCTTACTGCAATCTGGCGCGACCATCATTTTCACGAATTAGAAGAAGAGGAAGTAGAACGGAATGACTGGATAGAAAGCATAAGGCATAATCGGGATAATAGTGAGTCAAATTCAAACTTAGATACCAAATTACCCATAGCATTTCAACACCGAAAGTCATTATGGTTAAATTTGGGCGAGAAACAAAAGAAGATATATGAATTAATAATGGCAGAGGGAGGATATTTTACTGCTCAAAGTCTACTTAAATCCACTGATATGTCTATAACAGAGATTGAACAGACACTTAATTTATTAGCAGATCTGGGTGTTATCCGCTCTACCGCTTTGCTTCATGAATTAATGGGAAGAGGCAATGTATTGATTCCTGTTTATCGCCTAGAAGACAATAAAGGTTAATTATGCAAATTTCTTACATATACATCCAAGACTTTCCACCTATTCATAATTTATCCATATATCCAAAAGTTAACGATATCCTAGAAAATAGGCAATGTGCTATTCGCTTTTTGGTTGGTAATAATGGCGTTGGAAAAAGTCGCGTTTTACAAGCTATTACATATACTTTTATTGAATTGCGACGACACAGATTTCCACAGATGTCGGTTTTACTTGTATATCACCGCGCTGATATCGGTGGTAGAAAGTTTACTGTTTTAATCAGAAGTGATCCTGAAAACCCAATTAATAACTTCATTCTCGAATTTCCTGAAGCTATTAGAGATAATCAACCCCCTAACGTCTGGCACTATTTAGCAGAGAATATTAATTGGAAGGATGTACCGGAGGTAATTAGCATTGAAAATCAGTCTTTTAAACCTGGCTCAGTTCAACGATGGGATAAAAGTCATCTTAGTGACACTCTTATGGAGAGACTTTTACCAGAGGTGGTAGTTGTTTATTCCTCAGGTGATTTAAAAATATGGGATTCAATGGTATCTCCACCATTAGTAGAAGAGCCTAAAACTATTGCACCACAGATTAATGAGGAGATTGAACGACCTCTTGATTGGGATGAACAAAGAGAGAAGGTATATCAAGAACAAATACTACAGGAGAATAACAAGATAGAACAAGGGGAATTAACAGCCAATAACTTTACTTCATTTATGCGTTCTGATGAAATAATGGCACTTTTCCCACATTATGGATTATGGAATGAAAATTATTTTCTCTTTACATCCTCACTTTTAGATTTAGTTGCTTGGACAATGTTACTTTGGATAAAGGCATTCCCTGAAAAGGGAAATGGCTTAATCAAAATATGGCAAAAAATAGGATGGGAAGATTCCGTTTCTTTTGCTTTAAGATTTAATCAAAACCTATTGAATAGCGAACAAGCGAATGTAATTTCAAAGATGGCGGAAATTGCTACACATTTACAAAGTGACGGGCCCCCATCACCATATACTCGATATTGTTTTGATTTTGAGGGAGGTGACAATGAAAACGACAGAATACTCGCACAAAAAATAATTTCTACCATAGGAAGTAATATAACTTATCCATTTCAATTGTTTCAATATTTATACAGATGGAAACAAAATGGTTCACTTAAGGAATTGAAGTCTGGAATTAAAAAGGTAAATGTTCCTTCATTGCTCCGCTACTATGATTTTAGTGATGGTGAAAAAATGTTTTTTGGTAGGACGGCATTAATATATTTATTCATAGAAACTTCTGGGGGGTTATTGTTATTGGATGAGCCAGAAACTCATTTTAATGATTATTGGAAACGAGAGTTAATAGATATTATAGATGATGCTTTAAAGGACTCATTTATGGATATACTAGTGGTTACCCACTCTAGCATCGTGTTAACAGATGCATTTAGCGATGAGATCATGCTTCTTGCCCTGTCGCAGGATGATGCGTCTATAGAGTTACCAAAAACTGAGGTCAAACCTATAGGTATACCAACCTTTGGTGCCGATCCAAGCGAAATTATGATTAGAATATTTCACGCAGAAGAAAGTATAGGTAGACGTGCAAATGAATACCTAGAAAAGCTACTCGAAAAAAACTGGCAAAGCGGAGACCGGGAGGAGCTAGAGCGAATAATTAATACTATCGGCGCAGGGTATTATCGTTCTGAATTAAGACGTATCGCTCAAAGGTTAAAAACGAATGATTCATCTGATCACACCACTTCCTGAAAATAGCAATTTTTATAAGATATTAGAGATTCAAATCAAGATTATGGAATCTATTTGTGGTCCAGATATATCTTCTGTAGATATTAACTTAATTTGGTTGAGAAGCCTGTTACCGAATGAAGATGATAAATTGATCGAAAAGATGTCAACCGTAAAAGACAAAGTCGCAAAAAATGGAAAAACTTTTTTTGAGAACGCCCAAATTATTGCTGATCTTCCTTTAAATAAAAAGTCCGAAATTATAAATGATTTTAAATCAGATCTACAATTCTCACGTTTGTATGATTTGAGAATAGAAGAAAGGCAAGAGGGAAAACTACGCGGTTTGCAATCTTTACAAGAGGCTGATATTAGGATTGCTAGGTTAGCATTTCGTGGTTTGTTGGAGTGTTTTTACGACCCTATGTTTTATAAAGATCAAGGTTTTGACATAAGATTAGAAGAGGGACAAGTTATTATACTCCATAAGGATGGTTTCATAGAAGAATTTCAGGGGCGTAACCAAAATGTCTTGGTCTGTCCTTACTGCGATGGAGCCTATACAGATGTACAAGTAGATCATTATATTGCAAAATCTGAATTTCCTGCTTTATCATGTCATCCTCTTAACTTAATACCAGTTTGCGCCTTCTGTAATAAAGCACCTAATAAGGGGCAGAAAAAAGTTTTCGACCCGAATAATAACGATTCTACAGCTGATTGGTTCCATCCTTATCTCCGCTCGGCAAGTGGGCTGTACCAAATCTCATTATTCGATGCAGATCAAACACTGGCACCTCACTTAACAAACCAAGATATACAGATTCAGAGAAGGATAGATAATTTCGCTAACCTGATAAACCTAAACGAACGTTGGAAAAAAGAAATTAAGCGTATCATCCAACAGACTTTAAGAGACATCTACACGATGATTACAAGGGAGAAGATTGTACCTACAAAAGATTTGTTGTTGCTTAAACTTGATGAATTAGCAGCATTTGCCAATGGAAGAATAGGTGTATCTGCTAATTCAATGTTGGAACATGCGTACCTACAAGCCGCTGCAAATAACACACCCAATATTATAGATGAGCTTTGGGCATACTGTGAAGGATTGTTGTAAATGAACAGATCCGTCAAATTGGAAAGTGATAAGCCCTCCTGAGCCTACATCAGATTTTCTTATCGTGTTAATGCCCTTTCATCAACCATGGTAGGAACTCTCATCAGTCCTTTTGAACATTGTGTAAGTAAGATAGAAGGGGTGTTTAGAATCATACATGATATATCGGGTTGTGTCAGTTCAGCTTTTTTAGACACTCCTCGCTACACCTTCACCGCCTCCGCCACACGGCGCGGACCCACCATGCGCCACGCCTCATAGGTACTTTCCCACTCCGCCAGCAGGCGGCGCGTCGGCAGGGTATAGGTGCTTTTGCCCTGTGCTTGGGGAGTGGCGGGTATATGTTTTGCTATTCATGCCCCGAAAAGGTTGCCAAATGGGTTGGTTTGCTTCTATAATGACAAAATAGTCCGGTTTTAATTTCCCCAACAGATGTCCCCCCACCCTTCCAACACAAAGGAATCCACAGATGCTGAGAAACGCCCAATTCCTCGTGTTCGTGTTGTGTATGGCGGCGGCACTGGCGTTACCCACGGTCGCCGCCGGAACCACCACGCCCGAACCATCCTCTTCGCAAGCGGTCACTGTTCAATCCATGACGATGGAAGGAGGGGATACCGTCGTTACCTATTGTAGCCCTCTCGGAAACACCCCGATTCCCGATGATAATTCCACGGGTATTACCAGTGAAATCGTGGTGCCGGACAATTACCAGATTTTGGATCTGAATGTCGAATTAAGCATCACCCACAGCTATGTGGGCGATCTGGTAATTAACCTTAATAATGAGGGAACCACTGCCGGTATTTTAGACCGCCCCTATTATGGTAGTTGTAGGGGGGATAATATAGACGACAATATTTCGGATGATGAAGCCAGTGATTCTTTTGAAGAAGATTGTTCCAATGGGAGTAATGCCTACGTTCCCGGACGGTCATACTATTCCTTGCAAGATGGAGATGACCCCTTAGAAGCCTTTGATGGACGCGATACGCAGGGCAGTTGGTTCTTAAATGTACAGGACCGGGACAATGGTGATACCGGGGCATTGCGTCGGTGGTGTATGCACTTCACCGTGCCGGAAGTACCGCCAACTCCTACTATTACCCCGACGAACCCGCCGCCAAGCACTCCGACCGCCACGTTTACGGCATCGCCCACGAAGGCACCGCCCCCTACCAGTACGCCAACGCCAACGCCAACGGTAACGCCGCAAGTGCCACCCACCGTCACACCTACCTCTACTCCGTCGCCAACACCGTTACCGGGAACCCGATTCTTATACACGCCGTTGATTCTGACCCTCTATTCACCTGACCTGTGTCAGAATATCGAAACCGAATCGGTCTATCCCAATGATTCAGTGAATGATGCCCTTGCCAGCCCACCGCTTTGCCTCAATTCGACGTTGACCGGACGGCATAATATTCCTGGTGAGGGCGGCGCACCCGAAGATATTTATCGGTTGGAACTGGAGAGTGCCGCCACAATGAATTTCTTCTTAGATGTGCCGGACATCAATCTGAACTTGCGGTTGTATGAAATTACAACGGAAATTACGGAAGTTGGGGCATCCGCGCAGGCTGGGACTGCCGATGAAACCTTCACGGTTACGCTTGACCCCGGTACGTATGTCATCCGTATATTCCGCGCCGACCCCAATCCCTCAGAACAGCCCTACACGCTGACCAACACGATTTTACCGTAATAGGAAAAAGGGAGTGCGCGAAGCACTCCCTTTTTCGGTTCCCAGGACATCGCGGGTTTTGACAACTACCCGCGGGGACATGACCCTACGGCGCATTATTACGCCGCCGCCAACCCTGCCACCACGTCCGCTTCGGTGAGCCAGCCCTGATTCGGGAAGAGCCGCGCCGCTTGCGGGGCAAAGAGGGGCGAATTGCCCAGGACGGTGGCGGGGTTACCATCGGCAACAATTTGCCCCTCCGCCATCATCACGACACGGGTTGCCACCTGTGCCGCGAACTCGACATCATGGGTAATCACGGCAATCGCCATGCCCTGCGCCCGCCATTGCCGGAACAGGTCGGCAAGGTGGGCTTTGGTGTTATGGTCCAGCCCCCGCGTTGGTTCATCCAGCAATAAAACACAGGGGCGTACCAGTAATATCGCCCCCAAGGCTACCCGTTGCCGTTCGCCCACGCTTAAATCGCGGGGGTAGCGGTAGAGCAAATCAGTCAGCCCCAACTGGTCGGCAAGGGGTACACCATACTCTGCCCACCCCTGAATCGGGTCTATTCCATGCTGGCGCAGGGAAAATTCCCATTCCTCCCTTACCGTTTCGGCAAAGAGTAAATCATTGGGGTTTTGGGGAAGATAGCCCACCATGCGGCATAATTCGGCGGTGCCGGTGCGGGTTGCGTCTAACCCGCCAACCGTTACAGTACCCGCTTGCGGACGCACCAAGCCGACAAAGGTACGCAACAGCGAACTTTTGCCCGCGCCGTTGCGCCCCATGACGGCTACGACTTCGCCGGAGTGGAGCGCGAAATCGGCGGCACGCACGGCGGCACTGCCGTTGTAATTCACGCTCACGTTGCGAGCCTCTACTAAGGGTGAGTTTAGGTTGGAAGGTTCTCCCGTTCCCAACGGCGGGCGGGTCAACGGGTGCATATTGGATGTTTTGTCATGCCCTGACCCGCCCCTACGGGGCAATTCGATGGTGCGGGTGAAGGGACGGGCTTCTTTGATGGTAAGGGGGAGGGGATTCCAGCCCAATTTTCGTGCAATGGCGACCAACGGGGGAACGGCTTCGATGTGGGGCAACACCTCGCGGGGTGTGCCTAAAAGGGGTCCCTCGCCAGTAAGGGTCAACATATAATCGGCGTATGGTAAGACCCGCTCCAGCCGATGTTCCGCCACCACAATACTGATCCCCAAATCCTGATTCAGCCGCACCAACGCCTGAAACAATTCATCCGCCGCCAACGGGTCTAATTGGGAAGTCGGTTCGTCCAGCACTATCAAAGGCGGACGCAATGCCAGCACCGCCGCAATTGCCACCCGTTGCCGCTCCCCTCCTGATAAAGTGGTGAGGGCGCGACTCCGCAACGTGGCAATCCCCAGCAAATCCAGCACTTCCTCTAACCGTACCCGCATTTCGGTGCGACTTAACCCCATTTGCTCCATACCAAAGGCGATTTCGTCTTCGACCTGTGCCATCACCGATTGCGCTTCGGGGTCTTGAAACACGAAGCCAACCCTCTGCCCCATGCTTTGCGGCGGCAAACGGTAGGGTTCCAAGCCGTCCACGGTCAACTGCCCCGCCAATCTGCCCCCGCTAAAATGGGGCACTAACCCGTTCAGGGTACGGAGCAGGGTGCTTTTGCCGACCCCGCTTACCCCCGTTACGAGGGTTAATGCCCCTTCGGGGAGGGTGAATGTGACCCCGTTGAGTGTGGGCGTAAGGGCATTGGGATAGGTGTACTGTAAGGCAGTGCTTTTAATGGCGGACATCTGAAACAGGCTCCGAAAGAACAGTAGGGGCAATCGTTCCGCGCCGGGGCGTGGCGATAAAAGGAAGAATGGGGGCAAGCAACCCCAACAGGGCAAGCATCGTTAACCCTTCTAAAGGCGGTAGCGTAAGGGCAGGGTAAGGATAGTAAAAGAGCGACCATTCCCGCAAGAGAACGGGCAGCACCGCGAGCGCAAGCACAGCGAGCATTCCATAATCCCGCGCCTGCCAGCGATAGAAGCGATAGGCGGTATAGGATTGGAGCCGCCCCAACCCCCACAGACATGCCGCCATCACCGCCGCACCCGCTACCATCAACAGTTGCGCCGGTAGCCCCCCCCCCAACAGCCACCACCACCAGCCGCCAAAGAGCAGAGCCAACCCCGCCACCATGCCCCATCGGGCAAGGGGAGGCAGGGGCTGCTGTTGCGCCCCAAAGCCCCGCGCCGTCATGGCTTCTGCCAGTTGGATGGCATGTTCCAACCCGCCAATCAGCAGGGGAAGCAGAAGGGGCAGAAGGTCGCGCCAGCCTTTGGGTTCGTATCCCCGTACCGCTTGCGCTTCCCGTACCCGTTGCGCGTGGTGGCGCAGGGCAGGAATAAATGCCAACGCAATCACCACCACCACCCCGACAGGGCGGAAGGCGCGGGGCATTAACCCGACCAACACGCCGGGGCTAACCGCGTGGTTCAACACGCTAAACGTGGCAATCATCAGCACAAGGGCAAAGCCTGTCACCGCTCCATAAAAGAAGGCTTCCAGCGTAATTGCCCCACCAATTAACAGCCATTGGTCGGGCAGACGGAACAACACCGTTTCACCGTAATGGGTAAAGAGCGCGTTGAGGGTTCCCGCCACCGGCACAATCAGCAGGGCAAGCGGGAGCAAGCGAAAAGGAATCGCAGAGGGGGCGGCGGGCTGGCGCGGCAACATCAGGCGCACTATCGTAATCATCAGGGCGATGAGGAGCAGATAGAAGGGGTTGCGCGTCAGGCTTAGCCACAGTACCAATACCCCAACCCACATTGCCCACAATGCAGGGGGCATAGGCGCGTCCAGCGTGGGCGCGGCGGGGAGGGTCGTAGGGGGGTTGCGCGTCCCCGCGCTACCCGTTGGGAGGTTGTGCGTCCCCGATCCACCTATCGGGGGGTACGGGGACGTACCCCCCCCCAATTGCACTTCAAAACGGTGACGGAAGCGGCGCAGAACCCGTAGCACGGGCAGACCAAAAGCGGCAATCATCAGCCCGTTGCCCAACGCGGCGAATACATCCCACCACGCCGAGGTTGCCATATAAAAAACGGAGTAGCGGGTGAGGGTTTCTTGCCAACTGATACCCGGTTGCCAAAACATGGTTGCCGCTCCTGCCGAATAGGGCCAGAACCAGAGGTTCATCATTAGCCCGTACAGGAAACCCCACGCTATGCCGAAAAGGGTTAGCACGGCAACCTCGCGCCGCCGCCCTTCCCCCCATAATAGGGTCACCAGGGGACGGCAGAAGGGCGCGGTTAAACCTACCCACCCTGCCGTAATCATTTGATAGGGGAGCCACGGACCGACCCCGCCCGTCATAAATGCCGAAACCAATAATGTCAACGCCCCGAACAAGAAGCCAAAGGATGCGCCATAGATATAGCCCCCTAACGTTATCAAAAAGAAAATGGGAGTGAAGCCGCCCGGACCGGGCAACGCCACCTCGAAGAAGCGCAAAACGCTATTAAATGCTACCAATATCGCCAGCAATGCCACAAAACGGGCATTACTGCTGACCCCCTGCGCCTCCACCATCAATACCCCGACACACAGCACGGTTAACCCACCCAACAACAAAGGTGCATCGGCGGCGTGGGCGGTGGCGGCAAACCCTTCTAATTGGGGCAGACTTTGCAGGAAAAAGGGATACAAAAATGCCGTCACCCCGATGAGGGTGGTCAGCACATAGAGCAAAATGGAGGCGAGGGAGGTGGGGCGCATCATGGGAAGAAGCCTCCCACCCCGATAGGCGGAAATTGCATAGTGCATAGTGCATAAACGACAACAGCAACCCACCCCCTAACCCCCTCCCAAGAGGGGGAACTAAACAAGTCTTCGCTGTTTATGCAATATGCACTATGCACTATGTTTCCTGATATGGCTCTACAACTACTCATTTCATCCCCCCCTCTGCTGATACCAGACCCAGCCAACCACCCCTGCCAGACCCA
>CBKYSX010000014.1:0-16740 GCA_966690745.1 uncultured Ardenticatenales bacterium | reverse complement strand
ATGATTATGCAAACGTAAGGATGGTTTGGGGCGAACGGAGTTTGTTAGAGCGAAAGAGCACTGCACATCTTTTAAGAAAATAAGGTTGACTCTCCTCGCCCGCCAGTTCCGTTGCACTGCACTCGCGGCTATCACTAAGCTGAATGACTACACCAACGTCCCGTAACGTCGTGAGCTCTATGGTAGCCCCCGGTGGAGCAACGCGAAACTGGGGGTGAGCTTCTCTAAATATCCAGATGAACCGTACAGGTGTCCAGCCATTCCAGCATGGCATGGATTTGTCCGGCGCGGAAGGCATGGACGAGATAGCGATAGGTTTCATCTGAAGGCGGGGAAGGATTTTTTGCCAGCCATTCTTGCAGAAGGTTTTTCTGAGCATGAACGAGCGCGAGAGCGGTAGTGGGGTCTTGTTTACGCACAAAATAGAGTTTCGCCAGAAATTCGATGCGAAGTTCGCGCCCGTGGGGGACAGGATTTTGCAACCAGTGGTCGAGGGTACGTTGTCCTGCGTTCGTTAAGTTGAAAATTTTGCGGGGCGGTTTGGGGTCTTGCGGTTCGAGGGTGGATTCGACCAATCCATCCCCCTCTAACTTGGTTAGCAACGCATACAATTGCGCTTGCTTGACACGCCATACGGTGCCAAGGGCGGCGGGGTCTTCCAACCGCTGATGGAGTTCGTAGCCGTGCATGGGATGTTCCGCCAGATAGCCGAGCAGGATGTGTTCGGTTGTAAGGGGTTGGCGGGTCATTGGCATGGGCGGGCTCACAATTCTAAATAGACGGTGACCTCGTGGCGATTATGGAACAATTGGCGTGCTTTTACAACCCGATAGCGGCTTTTGAGTTCTTCCAATGCGGTTTGTACTAGGGTAATCGGGTCCAAGCCGGGGGTTCCCGGCGGGGGCAGTTTGAGGCTTATCACGGCAAAACTACGAAGATGTAACAACGGAGCCGCGTTGACCATCAGACGGGCGGCATCCCGCGCATCCATCCGCATATCGCTGACAACCACATCAAATTTCACCCGTTGGGCTTTTAGTTTGTCTACCCATTCTGCCGCATAGCCTTTAATCGAACTTACTTCACGGTCATCCGTCAGGGAAGGGTCTAAATCGGCAGGGTCAATTGCCAGCACCCGTAACCCTTGTTCGCGTAACACCCGTGTCCACCCGCCCGGAGCCGCACCTAAGTCTAAGGCAGTACCGGTTTTGGGAATCCCAACATTGAACACCTCAAAGGCTTCCAGTAACTTAAACTCTGCCCGCGAGAGCTGGTCATCGGTACGGGCGAAGCGGCGCATTCCCCCCGACCAATCGCTGAGGTTAAAGTAAACGGGGGAAATCCCTACAAAGCCAACTTCTTTCAACACCAATACGGAAATCACCACTTCAGGTTCCCGTACATCTTCAATCCCACCGGTTTGGGCAATGACGGACGGAACAATGGCATCTTTGATGGCATAGGGGGTATAGGGGGTATAGGGGCGGAAGGCTTCCGTGCCGCTTAGCACCCGCGCCTGTACTGCAAAACGGGTTCCGCTCTGAATCAATGCCATCGAGGGTAATCGCAGAGTTGCGCGAACCAACGCTCCCAAATCTTGCCCGGTGCCTGTTAATACCTCGCGCCATTCTCCCGGTTGGATGTGCCGTACGAATATCGGTTGGCGGGTTTGCAAACGCATTTGCATAGAGGGTACATCCAGCGAAGATTCGATCACCGCAATCCCTTCAAATTCCGATACGGAACGGGCATACCGATCCAGCCCGCGTATTTCATCAACAGCGGCAGGAAGATAGTCGGGGTTGGCAGTGAGGATGTAGGAGAACATGAGTGGCAAGCAGTGAAAAGTGGTCAGTGACTAGTGAAAAGTGAACGGAAGTGACGACAGTGACGGCAACAGATTATTGTAGGGGCATCGCTAAGCGCATGTGCCTTGCACACAGGGAATGTAGAGCGTTCCAAAATGCACCCGTTGACCCGCCCGCCGTAAACGGGTTACGGAGTAATCAGGGCGTGTCGTTCACTCATCACTAACCACTTTTCACTTACAGGACGCGTTGGTAATCTTTGATGTCGAGTTTCCAAACCGGAACGCCGCAATAACGGTCCCCTTCAGGGCAGTGGGGTTTAACCCCCGCGAGATAGCGCAATGTGCAGGGTGCGCCCAGATATTGCCCGATTTGCGGGTTCACCTGCTGGATTTGCAGGGCTTCATCTTTGCTGGCGGCGAAAATTTCTTCTTGAGCATTATAACAAAGACGCATTCGCAATTTGTGATGCAGACTGAGCAAATCCGCGCTTTCCGAGAAGCGAATCGAAACTGCATTCGGGAGCAGGTACGCCGCATTCTCTTCGCTGACACCGAGTTCGCGCAAACGGTGAATCCCCGCCCACGATGCCCCCATTGTATCATCATATCGCTGTCTCGCCGTATCGTTATAACGGAAGAGGTCCGGGGTGATGTAATCGGGTTCGTCGCCCAGATAAGCATTGAGGGTGGGACGGGAACCGGGGGTCATCCGGTGGCGTTGATCCTGGCTATCAGCCGTGTGGCTCAATTTTTTGCGGAAGGTGTAGTGGGGATGCACCATCGTCCGCGTCAGTTTGGACATGGTGGTGATGTTCAATGCCTCGCCAAAGTAGGGATTTTGGCGGGGGTCTAAGACCATCGCAATCGCGTCCGCCTCGCTCAATTCACTCGTCGCCACGCCCAGCACTTCCCGTACCGCACCCGCCAACAATTCCTCATTATTCGGTTTCCACGCGATGAGTTTAGAGGTGTGCCCTTCCAACGAGGCATCAAATTCGGCGCGGAATGCCGCACTTTGCCGTGTTCCCTGATGGGTGCGTTCAAAGTATTGATATTCCAGCGTTTCTTCTAATCCCAACGGCTCTTCTAATATTTCGTGGAACAACGGGTCGTATTCCAACAGTTGGCGCACCATTTCGCCCACGACATATTTAGTTTCAGTAGGGGCATCGAATTGATGGCAAAGGCGATAGTACCGTAAGAGTGTTAATGCACTAACGGTATGGTAAAGATAGGCAAAGGTGGCAACGGGCAGAACATAGCGGGCGATTTCCTGTGCCTTTTTGGGAATAGTACGCTTCGCAATCGGATGAACTTTACCGTTTTTCGGGGCACGGCTTCCGAACGTGCCGTAATAAAAATCTTCAACGGTGGGGGTGAGCAACTCGATCAAATCATCGTAAGCCTTTGCCTGCAATTCAATCGTTTCAAAATAAATTTGCCGTGCCTCCCCTTTCAAATCAGGAATAACCACGGCATGGGCATCGGTGCGGACGTAGCGTTGCGATACCTGTTCGCTGTTGTAGAAGGGATGGGCGTGTAAAAAACTCCAAATGAATTGGCGTGACACATTGGTCAACGCGAACTGCACATGGGCGTGTTGTAAGGTGGTGTGATGCCCGGCTTCGTAGGTGCTTTTGGCGATACGGTCCCGCAGTTCCGGTTTGGCGGCAACCATTTCGGGCGTGACAATGCCGTTGGCGGAATAGCAGGTTCGCGCCGTTGCCACTGCGTTTTCGTAGGGTCGCTCGAAACTGTTAATAAGGGTAATTTGGGGTGGTTCGGAGAGGAACGGCAAGCTGGACATAGGGTATTCCGTATTGCGTATTGCGTAAACCACCATTGGAACGCAATCGGCAATGAGCATAATTCATCCGTTGGAGGGTATGGAGAGTAGCGTAGCGAATTTTGAGGAGGAGGCAAGTCATAGGAAACGCAACAGGAATTTAATTGAAAAGTAAGGGCTACCTTTTATGAAGAGATTTTTTTAGAAAGTTCTTCATATTGTAGAAAGAATTTAGAGTTGAGTAACCAAAAATAAGGATAGTCCGACGCGTTGTAAGTAGAGGGATCTGTAGGCTCAAACGCGCCATTTTGAATATTCCAACAGCGATAATCGTAAACCATGTAGTCTGTTACATCAACCGATAGTTGACATGGACGGTCCGTCGCTGTTACTAATAAGGAATTAGACCTACTGGTTGTCTGAAAAGGCAGTGACATCATCGGGCCTTGGGCGTTACGTGCAAAGTGAATTCCGTCTATTGTGCTGGGCAATATTAAAACACGAACTTGTCCATCGGGTACACTGTCCGCTTCTAAAGGAATTGCCTCTAAAGCCATATCCATTTGATCGGCAACCCTTTCCCATTTTTCGATTTTGGTTCTTGTCCAAGGAAGAGTAATACACAATATGACAACAAGTATTGCCATTCCCGACCACCCTAACCATTTCTCCTTGTTTTTTAAGGTAATTATTGCTAAGGGACTGATGATCATTAAGGTGAAAGGTAGGAGGAATATATAGAGTAAACGTTCTCCCTCTCCAAAGGGACTGACATAAATTTGTTGTAAAGAGGGTGGTAGTAGTAGTACAAACCAAATAGCACCGAACCACCATAATAATCTGGTAATTTGATATCGGAATCCAAGGATACTTCCCCCGACTAGTAACAGAACCAAGAGATAATTTTGACTGGTGACCCATAGTGACTTACTTAGTAAAGGTCCAACAAAATAATGAAAGGTTGTAATTTTACCCATCCACCAAGCACGACTAGTCAATTCTACCGCAGGTACCAATTCGGCAGGATACACTTCTAGAAAAGAACCAAAAATAACTCTTCGTAAGAGCAAATATCCTCCCACCATGAGTATGTAAGGTAAAAGGCTTTGACTCGTTTGAGTGATGAACTTTCGGAAGGGCAAACGTATGGGGGCGGACAACCATTGTGCCACCAACCACGCACCAATGACAGCGGGGAAAGTTGCGGCAGGCTCTTTAGAGCCTAAAGCAAGTACGAAGCCTAAAAGCGAAATAACCATCCAGCGATTCCATGCTCCATTTGAGAGCAGAAAGGAGTAAAAGGCAATTAACATACCCAAGAGAGACAAGCTATCACCACGCCCGCTAATCCAAAAAACGACCTCACCGAGAAGAGGACGTAAACCAAAAAAAAGAGTAGCAACACCGGCAACTAGCCATGAATGTTTTGCTGACTCCTTTTGTAACAACTGTACTATAGTTAAGAAAACCAAAATACAATTAAGCACATGGATGAGAATATTGGTAAAATGCCATCCCCAAGGGTTGGTTTTCCATATTAATAGGTCGATAACATAGGAAATAATTACAAAAGGACGATAAAAGTTACCACCTACATCCAACCAAGTTGAAGTAAAATCGCTAATAACCTGTTTTACTAGTTGATTGGATTGTTGTTTATAAAAAAGCGTTTGCACTATGGCGAAATCATCTCCATAGAAAGTAAAATGCAGTGAGGGTGTGTAAAATAGAAAAATAATGAAGCCAAGGCATAAACCTACTAACCAGATGGAGTTCTTATAACTCATGATGGATCGTTAATAGAACGGGCGATTTGGCAATAGTGACCAAATCGCCCTTTATTTGTGGATGACTAATGGTTAATACGCCTTCGCAAACAGAGCGGTATCGGTGGCTTCGTTCCCGGTGAGGACACAGATGCCTGTCCCTTCCCGTTGCGCGAGGGGAAGACAGCGAATCGTTGCCCCCGTTTCATCTTTAATCGCTTTTTCTTGCTCGTCGGAGCCAGCCCACCAGACCCGCGCCCATTGGTTTTTGCCCACCACCTCGCGGAATTCCTCCATTGAATTGACATCAATGATATTGCTGTCGCGGAAAGCGGTGGCTTTTGCCAACAATGCCGCTTGAATATCGTCCAGCAAGCCTTTGACCACTTCGGCTACCTCGGTAACGGGAACACCAAATTGTTTGCCTTCTTTGCCCGGCTTGTCCCGCCGCGCAAGGACGACCGCGTTTTTGGCGACATCTTTAGGACCAATCTCAATCCGCACCGGAACCCCTTTGAGTTCATATTCATTAAACTTCCAGCCGGGGGTTTTCTCTTTGGCAAGGTCGCTTTTCACGCGGATTCCGGCGGATTTGAGGGCGGATTCCACCTGGGGCAGAAGTGTCATCACAGCGGCTTCTTCATCATCGTTCTTGTAAATCGGGACGATGACCACTTGCACGGGTGCAAGGCGCGGCGGCAGAACCAAGCCGTTGTCATCGCCATGCGTCATGATGATGCCCCCGACCATGCGCGTACTCAGCCCCCACGAGGTTTGCCATGCATATTCCTGCGTGTTTTGTTGGCTGAGGAAGGTGATGCCAAAGGCTTTGGCAAAGTTTTGACCGAGGTTGTGGCTGGTTCCCGATTGCAAGGCTTTTCCGTCCCCCATCATTGCTTCAATGGTGTAGGATTGGTCGGCTCCCGCAAATTTTTCGATACGACTTTTGCGCCCCGGAATGACGGGTATTGCCGCTTCGTTGATCGCAAAATCAGCATATACGCCCAGCATTTGCCGCGCCTCGGCTTCGGCTTCGGTTTGTGTGGCATGGGCAGTGTGTCCTTCTTGCCATAAAAATTCGGAGGTACGCAGGAAGGGGCGAGTGCGTAGTTCCCAGCGCACCACGTTACACCACTGGTTGATGAGCAGGGGCAAATCGCGCCATGAATGCACCCATTGGGCGAACATGTGATTGATGATGGTTTCCGAGGTCGGGCGCACGACCAACGGCTCTTCTAATTCTTTGCCGCCCGCATGGGTGACGAGTGCCAGTTCCGGGGAAAAGCCTTCGACGTGTTCTTTTTCCTTCTGAATAAAGGAATAAGGAATGAACATCGGGAAATAGGCGTTTTCGTGTCCGGTTTCCTTAAAGCGGCGATCCAATGCATCGCGCACATTTTCCCAGAGGGCGTAGCCATAGGGACGAATCACCATCGTCCCTTTCACGGGACCGTACTCCGCCATCTGCGCTTTCTGAATCACTTCCAAATACCATGCCGAGTAGTCATCGCTACGCGGGGTTAAATTATCAGCCATGAGCAGGAATCTCCTGAGTAAAGTTGCGTGGTGCGTGTTGCATGGTGCGTGAATTCACCAAAAGCGGCATGGACGGGAAGAGCCTTTCCCTCAATCCATGCACCACGTATCACGCACCATGCAACCACATAAGGTTGCTAGGATACTATAGATTTGTTGAAGTTGGGAACGGGATTACCCCACTGTGCCACCGCGTACCGTAGGCACAGAGGGGCGGCGGGGGGATGGGGAGCCAGAGACAGGAGGGCAGAACGCCACTCGCGCTGTTGCGGGGCGCAGACAGAAATTAAGATATGAGGAATGAGTTAGTCGTTTCATCGGAGTATTCATAGGTCTGCGATAGCCCTATTTTGATGAAAGTGAATGGAAAATCAAATTTTCGGTGGTGAAAAGAGGTTGTCAGGCGCTTATGGTGTCTCCATCTGTATCTCTATGCCGGACCAACTCCCGCTCCATGGCTGGATGTATTGTATCCATACGTCCTTTTGTGCTTGTGAATTAACTACATAAACGTTCTCGACTGCCTCCTCAAGAGATGTTGGATCAAAAATAATGTACGTATCGAATCGCTCATTATTTGTAACGATAAGAGGAGTGTCGTGTGGAACGTTGATCCCCCCTTGAAATACAATTCCTTGATCAAAATACCAGAGTTGATATTCTAAACGCCCTATCTCGTGTGTTATAAACTGAATTCTTGCATACGTGGGATTGCCAAAACAATTAATAAGTTCAAAACCATTGGGATATTTGGGTAACAGGCCCTGTTTACTTACCCAAATGCTTCTTACGCGGAAATCTTTATAGTAAGCCAGATACTTTGTCTGATTTACATTCCAGACAATCAATGTGGCTTCTTCTTGTGAATAAATGTGAATATTGCTTGGCTCTATGGAATATTGACTGCTAATATCCTCTGTAATATTACTTGTGGCATTGTACTCTGAATTTAAGATTCTAAGGAGTCTTATGTCCATCATTTCATCACAATGCAGAGGAGCATAAGTTTGATAGATAAACACGGCTATTGTAAGAAATATGATTACCAGCAAAAAAATTAAACCTCTTATTTTTGTCATCAACTGCCTCGTAAACGAGTAGTGGTGGTGCCATTTGGTGTAGCGGCTTTCGCCCCATGGTTTGTAACGCATCTCCGCCAGGAATGCCCCTGCTGAATTGAGGGTTACGTTGGTACTGCCCAAATGGTCGGTTAATGTGTAATAGACTGACCCCACCGCCCCTGCCGTGTGTTCTCGCATGGCAACGCGTTGTGACCCTACAGTATAGTAATGCGTATATTGTGCTGATGCAGGGCGATATTCGGTATGTCCGCCGATGTAGAAGATTGCCATTGAGAATTTACCACTACATTATAAAGGGATTGAATTCAAAGCATAGGTATTGTACACTATCGCTATTCCCCCCTGATGCCATGTGTAGCGTGTCGCATTCGCTTACAACATCCCTACTTTGAGGAGACACGATGGGCGCAATCCCTAAATCCCCCGTACCTTCCAAGAAATCGGAAACTCCGGCGTCCCGCCAACCACTATTGGAAGCGTCTCAATCCTCCCATTCGCCCGTTGTACAACTTCTGCAAAAACCACCATCACGATTAACCCCAAAAGATGTTACCGTACTACAACGTACGATGGGCAACCGTGCGGTGCAACGATTGTTGACCTCCACCGATTCGACCTCGCGTTACACGATGCCTGTTGGTGTGCAAGCCAAAATGGAAAATGCTTTCCAGAGCGATTTCTCCGAAGTTCGGGTACATCCCGATTCTTCTAAAGTAAGGGAGGGTGGGGCGCAGGCAGTAACTGAAGGAAATGATATTCATTTCGCGTCGGGGCGGTATACGCCCGATACCGAAACCGGTCAACGATTGTTGGGACACGAATTGGCACATGTGGTACAACAACGCACCAAGCGCGTTCGCCCGACGGGGTATATCGAAGGTGTAGCGTATAACGACAACCCTGCTTTAGAACAGGAAGCCGACCAAAGCGGAACACTGGCGGCGCGGGGCGATCACGCTACGGTTCAGGGTGATGGAAGCGAAGGAAATGGTGGAGCTCCTGTTCAACAACACTTCTGGACGATGACGACGCTCCTGGCATTAGCCATCGGGTTAGGGATTACGCCCGTAACGGTGACGGGGCTGGTAAGCACATTTGGATTGGTCGCTGTCGGGTTATTGCCCGCCTGGTAAAGGGGGGAGCCAAAACGGTAACGCAAGATACCCTGCTTGAGGCGTTGCAACAGGTTAAAGATCAAAAAGTAACCGATGACGAGGAGTTCTCTGAAGCGGAAAGTCTGACAGATAGCGAAGATTTTTCCGAAGCAGAAAGTTTAACGGATTCCGAAGAGGATGAGACCAGGGTACAACCATCGGATGATCTCAAAAAACTTGGCGATAAAATCCCGCAACCGGACATTACATCAGATACTCCAAAATCATCCTTAACCGACATCGAATCTAAATCGCCGATTCCGCAACCATTGAAGGTGAAGGAAAGTCAGCCGAATCTTGAATCGGACACCCCTAAAACCTCGCCCAAAGATGTTGAATCTAAATCCCCTTCACTCTCTGTGCGAGATACGCCGATTCCGGCACTGGTAAAAAGTAAAGAAAGTCAGCCGAATCTCGAATCGGATGTACCCAAAAAATCACCGAAAGATGTGGAGTCTAAGGCTCCCATGGTTTCGGACACGCCCTTGCCTGGTCCTGCGGAAGAAAAAAAGGCGCGGGAAACGTTCGACATCAAGAAGCAGGCACAATCGCTCAAAGAGGATTTGGAAAAAGTCAAAGAAGACCTACAAATGGGCAATTATCTGAGAGCCATTAATGCGATTCTCCAGAAATCAGATAATGAGATATACAAAGCCAGAGGGACGATTAGCAAAATTGCCCTGGCATTGGGAACCTTCCGGGATGAGAGCAAACGACAGGAAGATTTGAAGAAGGCTAAAGAACTAAAAGAAGCGGAAGACGAACAAAGACGGATAGAAAACGAGGTACGGAACATTTCGACTCAATTTGAAGAGTACAAGCGTCAAATGGCAATCGCGGTGGCGAAATTCCCCGATCTGGCTTCCGAGCAACGGGATATAGTCAATTTGATTAATAGTGCTAAGGGTGTACCGGATCGAGATTTGTCCGATTATGACCGTGATTATGTGCAACCTCAATGGTTGTTATTCACAGCCGCACAGGCACAAAAACAGTTGGGATTAGACGAGCAGGGGGGACACCGCCTGTTCATTTTTAACACAGAAACGGATGATATTCTAAAGCGGCAAGAAACCGTCAAACAACGGTTGGCAAACTTCAATTCCGGACGCACCAGTCCCTTCAAAAAAGATGTTTTTCACGAAAGATTAGGGGAAGCGCGGGTATATAACGAAAATGTCATTTATACGTGGCAGGGAAATGACCTGTATCTCCATGGGGTTGTGATGTGGCATATGGATAAAGATATGAAGGGGAGTCAAAAGCAAGAAACCGACACCATTGAAGACCGGGGCAACAATGCCGGGAATTTTGTGGAGGCGCGGTACAACACCGTATCCACAAAATATGAGCTGATTTAAGAGGTTGGAATTTGGAATGGTAAGCAGTCATGGGTGTACTTTTGAGTACACCCATGACTGCTTTTTGATTGACGTGACTATCTTGCCAGATTCGTAATTTCCAACGGTTCGATTTCGTCCGCCGGGTCAAAATAGAAGACTTGCGCGTAAAAAGAGAGTTCCGCTTCGGCACTGCGTGTGATATTCTCGCCGCGACGGAAGCCATGCCCTTCCCCTTCAAAGCCAATGTAGGCGTAGGGGGTTCCCGTTTTTTGCATGGCGGCAATCATATCCTCCGCCTGATTGGGTGGCACGACCTTATCTTCCAGTCCCTGCAATAACAGCACCGGGCAGGTGATGTTGTCGGCGGTGTGAACGGGCGAACGGTCAATATACCGCGCTTTTTCGGCGGGGTATGCCCCGATCAAACTGTCCAGATAGCGGCTCTCGAATTTGTGGGTATCCCGAATCATGGTTTCGAGGTCGCCGATACCGAAGAAGCTGGCTCCGGCGGTAAAGAAATTTTTCCATGTTACTGCCCGTAACGTGCTATAGCCCCCGGCACTGCCACCGCGAATCGCAACCCGTTTGGGGTCCGCCAAGCCCTTATCTATCAGATATTGGGCGGCGTTGATTGCATCTTCTACATCCACAATGCCCCAATTATCCCGTAGTCGTTCACGGTAGGCACGTCCGTACCCGATACTTCCCCCGTAATTCACATCTACCACCGCAAAACCGCGACTGGTCCAGAATTGGAGGGCGGGGCTGAGAAACCCTTTGCTTTGCCCGGTGGGTCCGCCATGTACATTCACCAACAGGGGGGGCAATTCCCCTTCGGGCGCATGGTAGAGTGGGTTGGTAGGCGGATAGTAAAAGGCGTAAGCAGTTTGATTATCGGTGGTAGGGAAGGCTATAGGGGTTGGTGCAGAGATAAACGCGGGGTCAATGGCGAGCGAGAGGGAAGAATGAATGACGGTAAAGGTGCGGGTCGGCATATCAACGCTGACAATGACGGAAGGTTGATTGCCCCCAGCCGCAATGGCATAGACGGTATTGCCCGCCACGGCGAGGGTACGATAAACCGTAAACTCCTGATTTTCAATCAGGGAAACAGTACCCTCCGCGATATGCACCAACATATCAAGACTGTACTGTGTGTAGGCAGTCACAATCGAGCCGTCGGGCAGGAAGTCGTAGCGGTTGACATCAAAAATCCAGGGGGCATACCCGACCTCCCCTTCTACCACAAAAACCGGCTCAATTTTTCCATCCACTTCACCGTACAAGTTCCACCAATCGGTACGGTCTGAAATAAAATGGAGGGTTCCGTCGGGGTGCCATTCCGGTTGCATCACAGATTCGCCATGCTCCCCCGCCACTTTGCGTCCCTCTCCTACCGTGCCATCTTCCCCGAACGGAACCACCCATAATTCGGTATCTTCCCAGGGCATATTGGGATGATTCCACGCCACATAAGCAAGGTGGCTTCCATCGGGGCTGAACCGGGCATTGGCGTAAAAATCATATCCGGTGGCGATGACCTTGATTTGCTCCGGCGTATTTAAATTCAACGATATGATTTCATTCACCACATTGAGGGGATTTTCGTCGGGGTGGTATTCCCGAATACAAACCAGATAGCGACCATCCGGGGAAATGCGAATATCGGCATAGCGCAGGGCGCGGAGGCTGTCCGGTTCGGGGGTCAGGGGTTCGGGGGTTCCATCTAACGGCTGGCGATAGAGCCGTTGGTCTTCGTCATTCACAAAATAAACGGTGTTGCCCTCGACGCGGAATGCGCCACCGCCATATTCATGGACGCGGGAGCGTACACTATAATCCGCCGGGGTGACATCGGTAAGGGTGCCATCGGCGGCGCGATGGACGAGCACGGAACGTCCGTTATCGGCGGGGCGTGTTTCAGACCAATATAATTCGTTTCCCGCCACTTGAATGTGATTTAAGAGTACGCCGGATTCGGCGAGTACCGAGGACGCAATCGGACTGCGCCACGTCCCATAAGGTGCAACGGTAGTGGTCATAGATACCTCGTACTAAGTTGATAACAACGTAAAAAGAGGAAAACCGACGTATTGTGAGACAGTTACCTTAACCGAAATGCAAGATTCACGCAATGCGTTACAATAGCGACATCCTTATACAATAAATAAACGACAAATGCAGAATATTCGACACACCTATGCACCCTCATCCCCCCAAAATCAACCACTTTCCGGTATCGTCCTTGTAAAACGACGTGCCCTCCGCTATACCCGCTATCTCATTCGTATTGTGGGCATCGGGTTGTTATTGCTCTTTCTGGTATCGTGTAGCGGCGCAACCCCGACAGATGCCCCACCCCCTACTCCCGCATTTGCGGAAGGTAGTTTGGAGGCGCAGGGGGTGGCATTGTTTGCGGGCAAAGGACGGTGCGCCGCCTGTCATTCGTTATCCCCCGATACAGTGATTGTCGGTCCCTCATTGGCGGGGATTGCTACTACGGCGAACACCCGAATTGAAGGGCTTTCGGCAAAGGAGTACATCGAAGAATCCATCCTGCGCCCGGATATGTTCCGTCCGACGGGTTTTGAGAATGAACAGATGGATACGTCCTTAGCCAAACAGTTGACGATTGAAGAAGTTGAGGCGTTGGTTGCCTATCTGTTGACCCTTAAGTAAAGTGGCTCTATCAAATTGCATTGCAATTCGATAGAGCCGGAAATATGAACGAGGTTGCCATGCGAAAGGTAGCAAAGGGGCTGGGACTCGTACTGGTATTGCTGGTGGTCGTACCCATTCTGCTGTGTCTGGGGCTGGGGCTGTTGCCTGCGCCAGGCGACCCGATTCTGCCGCCCGAGGAAATTGTGGTGGGGGCGCAAAACGATGGGGAATCGGCAATCACTATGGAGTTTCCACCATTGCTGGAACCCGCCGACAACCCGGGTACGCCCGAAAAAGTCCTGTTGGGCGAATTGCTTTTTTTCGACCCGATTCTTTCCACAAATGATGATATTTCCTGCGCTACCTGTCATCACCCCGATTTTGGCTTTAGTGACGGACGGGCAACCGGGATGGGCGCAGGGGGAAGCGGCATTGGCATCAATCGGGTGGATGGCATGGAATTGACCCGTAATGTGCCAAGCCTTTACGAAGTCGGCTATGCCCCTGCGCTTTTCTGGGATGGGCGAGCGGCAACTCTGGAAGAGCAAGTCCAAACCCCGCTTACAGAAGCCCTTGAAATGCACAGTACGGCGGACGAAGCGATAGGGGAAATCGCCGCCATCGAAAGTTATCGCGAAATATTTGAAGGGGCATTTCCCGACGAGGAGAACCCTGTTACCTATGATAACCTGACGCGGGCATTGGCGGCGTACCAACGTTCATTGGTCGCCCATGATACTCCGTTTGACCGGTATATGGCGGGGGACAACGGGGCGTTGACCGCTTCGCAAAAACGGGGCTTCGCCCTGTTCCGTAGTGGTGCCACCGGCTGTTACCATTGCCACGCCGCCCCCCTCTTCACGAATAACGAGTATGCAGTGACGGGGGTGTTGGGGGCGGATGGGCAGTTGGATGAAGATGAGGGGCGGTTTGCGGTGACCAATAATGAAGCCGACCGCTACGCTTTCCGCACACCCTCGCTTCGTAACATCGGGTGGACTGCGCCCTATATGCACAACGGTTCACTGAATACCCTTGAAGAAGTGGTGGCGTTCTATGCACAAGGGGGCGGGGCAGGAATGGGGGTTGAGGTTCCGAATCAGAGCCGCTTCGTCAACCCCTTTGATTTGAGTGAGCAGGAAACGCAGGATTTGGTCAACTTCCTGTATTCCCTTACGGAAAGCACACCCCCAACCGTACCTGAACGTGTGCCCTCCGGCTTGCCCGTTGTGGCACGCGCACAGAATCTGGCGTGGTATCGGATTCAAGAGGCGAACGCCGGAAGCGGCACTGCCAGCGAACCGCGTGGTCCTACAACTCTGCGCGTCACCCCTGATATCACGATTCAGTCAGTGGTGGATCAGGCGCAGGATGGGGACACCATCGAAATTGAGTTCGGCGTTTACCACGAACGGGTGGTGATAGACCAAAACGATATTACCGTGCGCGGCATTCCGAATGAGGCGGGGGAGTACCCTGTGCTGGATGGGCGCATGGAATTCAGCGACGGATTCAGTGCCACGGGCAACAATTTCACCATTGAGCAGGTGGCGGTGAAAAACTATAATGGAAACGGGATTATTGTAGATGGAGCAGTGGGGGTCACAATTCGGGATATTTATGTCGAAAATACCTCCCTTTACGGGGTGTACCCTGTCCACAGCACAGATGTGTTGGTCGAACGGGTTGAAGCAACCCAAATTCGGGATGCCGGGGTGTATGCGGGGCAATGCCGCGATGTGGTGATTCGCAACAATACCGTGTACGGCAACGTGATTGGTATTGAAATCGAAAATTCCATCGGCTCGGAATTGTACGATAACCATGCCTATGACAATTCCACCGGCATTTTTGTGGACCTTCTGCCCAATCTGGATTCCAAGGTATCCCTACAAACGAGGGTCTACAATAACATTACCGAGGACAACAACCTGCCCAACTTTGCCTTAGCAGGGGAAATCGGGGATTTGGTGCCGGAGGGAACGGGCATCCTTGTCCTGGGTGGTGATGAGGTGGAAATTACCAATAACACCATTCGCAATAATCGCACGGTGGGGGTAGCGGTCTTTAGTACCGCGACTGCTTTTGATGAAGTAGATGTGGGTCCGAACCCGGAGCGTGTCCATATTCACAACAATATGTATGAAAACAACGGGTATGACCCCGCCGAAGACCTCAAAAATCTGGGGATTCCGGGTGCGGATATTGTGTGGGACATCAGCAATTGGGACAATCGCTTTGACGAACCCAATGCTACCTCCTTCCCCCCTGTGCTTCCCAATTCCGAATGGCCCGAGGTGGTGCGAAAAGGGTATTGGCAGATTCTGAATTTTGCGGTTCAGCAGTTGTTGTAGGTGGGTTGCGTGGTGCGTGGTGCGTGGTGCGTGGTGCGTGGTGCGTGAATAGAGGGTGAGAAGCATATTTCCGTGAAAATGGTATGAATATCGGGCTGTACCTTGGTTTCAGAAAACATATATCTTTCCCCTGCCTTCATGCACCACGCACCTTCTCAAAGTAAAGGACTGATATGCTTGCCTATCAAGAATGGGTAAAAACCGTGCCAAAAGTAGTGACTGCTGATCCTTTGTGGCGAATGGAAGTGTATCGGTTGTCAGAATATATAGCGTATTTGGCATTTGACGATAGCGATATTATTGCGGTTAAGAAACATCGTATTTCGCTTGCAGACCAGTTGTATCGTGCCACTGCCAGCATCAGTGCCAATATCGCAGAGGGATATGGAGATACAAGTGACAAAGAGCAAGGACGGTTCAATCGCTACGCTCTGCGTTCGGCGCGTGAAGCACGGGGATGGTATCTAAAGGCACTTCCATTATTAGGTGAGGAGTGTAGCAACTCACGGTTTGCTCTTCTTGAAAGTATTATCCGGTTGTTGATTCGTATGAATACCAATCACAGTGGTTATTCCTTCAAGGAAGACTCAGAAGGCTACGAGATCGAGTAAAGCGGCGTAATAATTATTACTCTGAAATGGATATTCTACCTTCGCAGTGCTAGAAATTTCAGGAAACACAGAGGCTTCCCTTAACTTCATGCACCACGAATCACGCACCACGCAACAACTGTAATTAACTGCTCCCAATGAGAGGTTGTCCTCATGCACCCGAACGCAGAACTGATTACCCGTTTTTACAAAGCCTTCCAACAGAAGGATTGGGCAAGGATGGCGGCGTGTTACCATCCTGATGTGGTATTTAACGATGCGGTGTTTACCGATTTGCGCGGGAAGCGGGCGGGGCAGATGTGGCAGATGTTGTGTGAACGGGGCAAGGATTTGCGGGTGGAATTTAGGGATGTTGCCGCCGATGACAGCACCGGCAAGGCGCATTGGGATGCCTATTACACCTTCTCCCGTAGCGGACGCAACGTTCACAATAGCATTGATGCTCAATTCCGTTTTCAAGATGGGTTAATTATCGAACATCGCGACACCTTTAATTTCTGGCGGTGGTCTTCGCAGGCCTTGGGCTTGCCGGGCATGCTCCTGGGCTGGACTCCCTTTTTACAAAAGAAGGTGCAGGCGCAAAGTATGCAGACGCTTGCAGACTATTTCACGGTAAAATGATTCTAGAATTGCATAA
>CBKYSX010000013.1:0-17181 GCA_966690745.1 uncultured Ardenticatenales bacterium | reverse complement strand
TAAACCAAAACCTCTTTGACCAAATCTATCATGGGTTGCTGGGGTATGATCAGGCACATGCGGTAGCGGTATCGTTTCTACTTCAATTTGTGATTTATGCGACTTCGATTCCGGGGGGCGTGATCTGGTGGATAGGGCGGGGAACGCAGGGGGAGGGGAAAACAAAAGAAGTACCCGTAGCGAAATAAAAATCGTCCCCTCAGGGGACGATTTTTATTTCGCTACGAATCTTATTTTTACACCGCCGCTTTCGGGCGGGCGCGGCGACGGCGTTGTTTGGGTGCATCATCATCCCCGCCTTCATAGTTGCGATGGCGGCGGTAGAGCAGAATTGCCGCGCCAATCACCGTGATGGCGGAGAGAATATGCACGACGTTGAAGCCAACGGGCAAGCCGGGGAAGAACCACGAATCAGTGCGGAGAAATTCGATAAAGAAGCGACCGAGCGGGTACCAGATGGCGTACATCAATACGATGTCACCCCGTCGTAACTGTTGCTCGAAACGGCGCGAAAGCCAGAAAATCAACCCGAAGCCGATGAGGTTCCAGATCATCTCATAGGCGAAAAGCGGATGGAAACGCACATCTTCGGGATAGGTGGTCAGGTCGTTGTAGGGCGCGATGCGGTTTTGCGGGTCAATAATTAAGCCCCACGGCAGAGTGGTCGGCGGACCATACAATTCCTGATTAATGAAGTTGCCGAACCGTCCGATGGCTTGCCCCAACGGTAGCCCCAACCCCAACCCGTCCAGATAGACCAGAACGGGCAGTTTTTTCCAATAGGCATACGCCAGCAACGCCAACCCCCCCGCAATAAAGCCCCCGAAAATATGAATGCCACCCGTCCAAATCTGAAAAATCAGGGAAGGGTCTTGCTGGTAAATCTCGCGGTTGGGGGCTTGCACAAAGACATAATAAAGCCGCGCCCCGATAATCCCCGGAATCAATACCCACAAGAGCATATCCCAGACATTTTCGGGGTTCTGCCCCTTGCGGGCGACATAGCGGGCGGCAATCCAGGTGGTTGCCAGTACGCCGAGGATAATCAGAATGCCATACCAACGCAGAATCAGGGGACCAATGGTGGTATCCCCAAAGGTAAAGGGTCCGAGCTCAAGAATTTCAGGTGGAAAGGGTGGATACATAGGGTCCGGGTGGTTTCAGGTAAAGATAGAGGTCTATCCTCACATGAAATGCTAAAGATAGCCGAGGGCGCGAAGCCGTTTTTGCAAAAGTGCGTCTTCGCTGTCGCTCAGAGAGTCGGCGGGCAAAGGGGTACTATCCGGGTGTTCCTGCCACGCCGTAATATATCCGTCCAGCGTAGCGGCAATATCGGGATGGCTGTCGCTCAGGTTGTGGCTTTCGGTGGGGTCTTTTTCAATATCGTACAACTCCTGTTGGTCGTTGCCGGTACGAATCAATTTATAGGGTCCCTGCCAGACCGCACGGCGCGGTTGGTCGTAGCGATGTTCCTCTATCAATTGGGGCACATGCTTTTGCACAAGGGTCAACACGTTGCTGGATGGCACCGATTCGGCAAAAACCAAGCCCCGTTCGGGGTCGGTGGCGGGGGGATGCGCCAGCGTGTATGCCTGTTCCGCCGGGGTTGCCACTCCGGCGGCGGTGAGCATGGTGTGGAAGAGGCGGCGGGTGGAAACAGGATGGTCTACCGTACTGCGGCGCGGGAACGTGCCGGAGGGGTCGCGGATAATCAGAGGCACATGGGTCAATTCCTGATAGAGCGAAATGGTATGCCCGATCATATGCTTTTCGCCCAGATGCTCCCCGTGGTCCGCCACAATCACTACTAAGGTGTTCTCCAATGCCCCGCTTTCACGCAATTGCTCAAAGAACGGACCCAAATACTCATCCTGATTGGCAGTTTCGGCGTTATACATCCCGTCCAGAATCGCTTTATGGTGATCGCCCATCGCTTCCGCCAACGGAGCCAGCCAGCCAAAGGGGTCACTGTTAAAGCGTTGCAAATACGCCCGTGCCTCTTTATCCCGTAACACTTCCGGCGCGAACTTTTCCATAAAGCGGCGCGGCGGGTGATAGGGCATGTGGGTTCCCATCAAATTCACAAAACTAAAAATTGGTTGCTCTTCGGCAACCCCTTTACGCTCAATCAATAAGGTGGCGGTATCGCGGAGGGTTTTGCCAATATTGCCCTTAAAGCTTAGTGCCGTTTGCCAGAGCGGAACCATGATGGGCGTGAAGGCAAAGGCAAGCAGAGCATCGGAGCGGGCGAAAGCATCCTGTACTCTAGTCAGGAAATTACCCAGCACCCGTTTAAACCATTGACGATAGCGACCCACCCAATCCATTTTTGCCCCTGCTTGGTTGGGACGAGAGGTGAGTAGACCGGCATAGTTCAGCCAACTGACGAAGCCGCGCCGGAAGCCGTTGTTAACCACCCCCACCAACGGATTGTTGCAGAAGGCGGCAGTGTAATACCCGCCGTCGTTTAACCGTTCGCCAATCGTGGGCAAGCCCGCCGGAAGCACCGAATATGCCTGTTGTAAGCCGTGTACCGAGGGATAGACTCCCGTAAACATGGAGGCGTGGGTGGGAATCGTCCATTGGGCGGGGGCATAGGCGTGGCGAAAGCGGGTGGCATCCTCCGCAAAAGCATCCAGATGGGGTGTGGTATCCCGGACAGTTCCGTAAGAGGAAAGACGGTCCGCCCGTTGCGTATCTAAGACAATAAACAGAATATCAGGACGACGACCCATGAGCGTGATTCGTGACTAGCGTGACTAGTGGTCAGTGATAAGTGAACGGAAGTGACGACAGTGAACGACAGAAACGGCGACACTGGTAGGGGCAGGTCGGGAGTCCATAGTGTGTGCAACGCACATGCGCGTAGCGACGCTTTGGAGGGGAAAATTCCCCACGGTTGACCCGCCCGCCGTTACCGCCCGTAAAGAACAATGGAAGTGGTTAGGAGTCAGGGAAAGTCGTTCACTTTCCACTCACCACTAACCACTGTTCATATAAAAGAATAGACGCTTTAAGGAGATGAGCAAATTTAATCGGTGCAATTTCCCCCTCTCAGGCACGGAATGAACCCTTTTCTGAAGATGTGGTGTTTTCATTAGAAGTACGAACAATGCCTGTGGCTTTACCCTGCCCTTGAGTTGTGCTATAAATGACCCCCGTACTTTTAACATGAACCCGACATGATGGTTGATTTCACCTTTAACTATTGGCAACCGGTTGTGCCTGTTTGTGCTGTAAACAGGGATGCGGTGGGGTTACCGTCACCCTGAGATAGATAGCCTCTCAATAGCCCGCCCCGGCACACAATGGTCGTGCGCCGCCATTCACCATCAGTTTTACCACCATGTACGCAACGAATCGCATGGCGATTCATAAGACCTTTACGGATAGATAGCGATTTCAGCAGGAGCACGTACCGTTATGGATATTCGACGTATCATACTCGTTCAACCCTACCGTGATGGGCGCGTTTTGGGCAAAGCCCGGAGCGGACCCTATACGCTGATGCGCCTAGCATCACTGGTTCCCGAAGATGTCAAGGTTGAAATTTGGGATGAAAACCTCGGCGAAATAGATTACAGTCAGGTGGGACCCCACGATTTTGTTGGCATCACCAGTATGACCTTTACGATTGACCGCGCCAAAGAGATTTCGGAGCAACTCCGTAAACAGGGCGCGATTGTGGCAATCGGGGGGACGCACCCCACACTGATGCCCGACCATGTGGCGGAATTTGCCGATGTGGTATCCGTGGGGGAAGGGTATCGAACATGGGTGCAGATGATTGAAGATGCGCTGAATGATCGTCTGCAACCCCGCTATACGGATGAAGTATGGAATACCCTGCAAGGGGTGAAGCCGCCCACCGAGCGTGTCATCAAAATGGTGGACGAGCATAACAATTACTGGACCCCTAACCTTGAAATTACACGGGGCTGTCCGCGTGATTGTGATTTTTGTACTGCGATTCGCGTGTCGGGACGGATTATGCGCCATCGCCCTGTGGATGAAGTCATTGAAGAAATCGAACGCCGCCAACTGAAACGCTTCGGGGTGACGGATGATAATTTCGGCTTGAACTTCCGCACCGCACCCGAATATATGGAAGAGCTGTTCAAGAAGATGGAAAAACTGCCCTTGCACAGCTGGACGGCGCAGGGCGAACAAATGGTTGCCAATTATCCCGAACTGTTGAAGTTGGCACGGAAGGCACACCTCGACAAAATCTTCATTGGTTTTGAATCCATCAACCCCGACAACAAAGGGTCGTTGGGCGGCAAAACCAAAGCGCATGCACAACAAATTAGGGAGATTGTCCGTAAGATTCACTCGGCAGGGGTCGGCGTGGTGGGCTTGTTTGTAACGGGCTTCGACCATGACACCCCCGAAACCTACCGCGTCTTGTGGGATTTCATGCGCGATACCGAATTGGATGGGGTCAGTATTACGGTGCTAACCCCCTTCCCCGGTACTCCTTTCCGCCAATTGTGCGAAGACGAAGGGCGGTTGCTGGATGTGCCCTGGAAATATTACGACACGGCGCACATCACCTATACGCCCAAATTGATGACGGTAAAAGAGATGCACGAAGCCTATCAATGGCTAGTCGGGCGGGTCTATAGTTTCTATCAAATCAGTCGGCGCGGCTATCATTCCCTGCGCCGTTATCCCTTACGCCAGGCACACAAAAAAGCGTTCGGGGCATTGACCACCGACTGGGGTTTTCGCCGTACCTATGTGGATGGTTATTTTTAAGCAGATGTAGAGGTTCAACCGCAAACGGCGATTTGAGAAACTCTCAAATCGCCGTTCCTTTTTATCGTATGAATGCCATTCAAGAGCGCAGTAGGGCAGGGTATGAGCAATCTTGATCCTAAGGTAAAACCTGCCGCTAGCACCTCATTCCGTTCCGCGTCCCGCTTGAGGATAGATGGGTACGCACTATTGGCATTGGGTTTCACGATTTTTGCATGGGCGGCATTGCTCAGCCCGAACTATTTCATGAATGCCCACGATGCCCATCATTCCCTCTTTTTCCCGATAGAATTTTATAAAGGGATACAGGATGGGTACTGGTTGCCCCGTTGGGGAGCCGATTTCGCTCATGGCTACGGCTACCCGATGATGGTCTTTTATGCCCCCCTTACCTTTTATCTGTGGACGGGGATTCATGCGCTGGGCTTGTTCGGCACTGTAGCCACCACCAAAATCACCTTCATTCTTGGCTTTTTGCTGGCGGCGGCAGGGATGTATGCCTATGCCCGCGATCTATGGGGGCGGCGGGCAGGGTTGCTGGCTTCGGTGGTGTATACCTACCTGCCCTACCATCTTCTGAATATTTACGTGCGGGCGGCATTGGCGGAATTTATGGCAATGAGCCTTCTGCCCTGGATTGCGCTCGCCTTCCGCAAACTCGTCCACTATCCCTCGCTGAAAACGATTGCCGCCGCCGGGCTGACCTATGGCGCGTTGTTATGGACGCATAATATCACCGCTGTGCTGTTTACCCCATTGTTAGGGGCATTGATTCTCTTCGAGATGTGGCAACGCGCCTCTATCCGACAGGGCGAAAAATCGCTGTGGGGCTATTGGGCGCGACAACAGGTATTGCCGATTGGAATCAGTATCGTTTTAGGGGTTCTTCTGGGAACCGCCGTCTGGTTGCCCGGATTGTCGGAACAGGGCGACATCAAGATAGAGCAGTGGGCATTACAGACCTATCAATACAGCGACCATTTTGTCTATCCCTCCCAATTATTCTCGCCGGACTGGGGCTTTGACTATTCTGTGCCGGGGGTTGGCGATGGGATGTCTTTTCAGTTGGGAACCACTGCGCTGATTTTGGCGGTGATTGGTGGGTATGGGCTATTGAGAAAGGAAAAAGGCGAAACGGGAGGCAGGACGCGGGATGCGGAAATGGGGACCTCACCCCCCGACCCCCTCTCCGTCGCGGAGAGGGGAAGAACAGCGACCCACCATCTAGCCCCCTCCCAAGAGGGGAAATCCACCCCGCAAGCACATGTCTATAGCCCCGTCCCTTTAGGGCGGGGAAGAACGGCGACCCACCCCCTAGCCCCCTCCCAAGAGGGGGAACCCTTTTTCAATCAGGCATATTTTGTTTTTTATGGTATCTCCTTATTGATTTTGGTGGCTTTATTGCTTCCCCCCGCGATTGCGATTTGGGATCTAACTCCTGTTTCCACATTGATTCAATTTCCGTGGCGGTTGTTGGGGGTGAGCGGCTTTTGTCTGGCACTGGTAGCGAGTAGTGCGGCAAAAATAGGGACAGAAGGGGCAAAGCAAACACTCTCGCCTGCGCTGGCTCTTATGGTCGTGGCGGTATTGGTCACCAACAGTGCCTATACCCTACCCGAAATGACTCCGCCCAACCCCCGGGACGAAACCCAACAAACGTGGCGGGACTACGAACGCAAGCACCCCGATATGGTGGCGATGGTAGCGCAAACAGAAGAACAACCCGCCGCTTCCCCCATGCTTGCCGACCTAGAGGCAAATCGCACCCCGCAACGCTTTGTCAGCGACACCCCCGGTGTCACGATTGAGCAATTGTATGTGGGGGGCGGCAGTGCGCGGGCGCGGATTGAAACGACACAACCCGCCACGATTCGCTTTCTAACCTACTGGTATCCGGGGTGGTACGCCACGCTCGATGGTGCTCCCCTGCCGATTCAACAGGATGAAGGACCATTGGGCTTAATGGTCGTTGAAGTTCCCGCAGGCGAGCATATTCTTGCCTTCCGCTTCGGGGATACCCCTGCGCGGGGAGCGGCGAACCTGGTGTCGCTGGTGAGTTTGTTGGTGTTGGTGGGAATGGCTGGGGTGGGGGCGTGGCGGGGACAAAAAAGGATACCCCAAGAATCCGTATCACGGCACTAAAGAGGTGGGCTATAGTCCCGCCTCTTTAGTGCGGGGAAAGGATCAGGAGTTTACGCCCATCGGAAGGGCGGCACAACCCGCCCATCAATATCGGTAAACCCATACATCGGCGCAAGTTCACCGACTTCCCATAGCCGCCCCGATTTTTCGGCTACTTTGTCATCTGCCGCCAACGCCGCAATTGCCCGCCCTAGATATTCGGGGGTTTCGGTGGTTGCCAGCTCGGGAACTTCTTTCCATTGCTCCTCCGTCACCCCGAAATGCTCTAACACCCCTTCGGTTCGCATCCAGCCCGGAGCCACTGCCATCACAGCAATATCGGAATATCCTTCCTGCTTTAACCGTACTCCCATGCTTTCGACCATTCGCTGTTTGGCGATTTTCACCGTTTCGTAAAAGACGGATCCGGTGGGTTTGTCGGGGTCCATGCGGGTGGCGGTCATGATGATTAAGCCTTTCCCCGCCTTAAACATGATCGGCAATGCCAGGCGGGTAGTCACCAAATGGCTTCGCAACCCCGCCGTGAACATTTTGTCCCACCGCCACATCGGGAGTTCCCAGAAGGGCGCGTCAAATTCCTGCGGGCTTCCATAATGTTCATAGCCGCCCCACGCATTATTTACCAGCAAGTCCAACTTCCTCTGTTCGGCTTCTACCTGAGCGAACAAGGCGTGAATGTCTTCTTCCACGGTATGGTCACAGCGCACCAGGATACCGACCCCGCCCCGTGCTGTCACCAATTCTGCCGTTTCCTGAATCGTTTCTCCCCGTTCCGCGCTACTCTCGCCGCCGCGCACCGTGCGCCCCGTGACATAGACCGTTGCGCCCGCCTCGCCCAATACCGCCGCGATTGCCCGCCCCGCACCCCGGCTTGCGCCCGTCACCACCGCTACTTTCCCTGCTAACGATTTCATATCGCTTTCCTTTCCGGCGGCATTCCGCGCCACCCTATCATTCTCATTTATCATTCTATTTGGGAAATATGACATCTATTGTCATATTTGTGGGATACAATCAAAGCCACGGGGTTAAAACCACCGTGCTAGCTACATGTGCTTGTGTGATAGCAGGCAGATTGGTTTTTGGTGGAAACGGTAACATCCACAACGGGGACGTTGTGGACTCCCGGCAACGGCGGGCGGGTCAGTTGGTCCCATTCCATAACGGGTTCCATTCCCTGACCCGCCCCTACCATCCCCTCTATATCTTAGAGAGGTGGTTGCGGATAAGGTTGTCGTTCACTGTCGTTGCTGTTTCTGCCGTTCACTGTCGTTGCTGTCGTCACTTCTGTTCACTTATCACTTTTCACTGAACACTATTCACTCTCATGCGTGCTGACCGCTTACTTTCCATTCTATTGCTGATGCAAAACCACACGCGCCTGACCACGCGCACGCTGGCGGCACGTTTAGAAGTGTCGGAGCGGACGATTCACCGTGATATGGAGGCGTTGGGCATGGCGGGCATTCCGATTGTGGCGGAGCGGGGCGCGAACGGGGGGTGGTCTTTATTGGAGCCGTACCGCACCGACCTGACGGGGTTGAATAGTGCCGAAATCCAAAGCCTGGTGTTATCGCCCCCTGCCCCATTGCTGGCGGATTTGGGGTTGCGCCGCGCCAGTGACGCGGCGTTGATTAAGGTGCTTGCCACGCTTCCGTCGTTGCATCGGCGCACGGCGGAACTGGCACGGCAGAGGTTGCATGTGGATGGAGCGGGCTGGCACGAACATACGCGGGAACGGGAAGCCACCCCTCACCTGTCGGCATTGCAGGAAGCGATATGGCAGGAGCAGTCGGTGCGGTTGCACTATCGGCGGAATAACGGAACGGTGGTCGAACGGGAGGTTGCACCGTTGGGGTTAGTGGCAAAGGGGACAGTCTGGTATCTGATGGCGTTGGTGGATGGGGACTATCGCACCTACCGGGTGTCGCGGGTGATAGACGTGGAAACAACCGGAAAGCGATTTGAACGCCCCGCCGATTTTGACCTTGCGGCGCAATGGCAAGCCTCCAAACGGAATTTTGTGACGGAGTTACCCCGCATTCCGGTAACGCTTCGGGTCAGCCCTATGCTCTTTCCACGTCTGACTTACACCCACCGTTACACCACGCTTGAACACGCCGACCCGCCCGATGCCGATGGGTGGCGGCGGGTAATTTTACGCTTTCAGCATGAGCAGGATGCGCTGGAAGTGGTGCTGGGCTTTGGTCCGCAGGTGACTATTCTGGAGCCTGTGAAACTACGGGAGCAGGTGTTGGAACTGGCGCGTGCAACGGTGGCGGGGTTGGAAAAATCAAATGACTCACTTTAAAATTACCTTCCTATTATGTTCTTTATTTCTGATGAAGCTCAACGCAAGATTTAATGTTTATGCTACAATCAGAAGTCCGTCTAATCATTCCTGAATTTCAAAAAATCGCTCTCGCCTAATAAACCGCTTCCACCCACATCCAAAGCATAATCATGTATATGAAACATAAGTCAATTATCAAAGATGAAAAGGGTGCCACCGCTTGTTTACAATGGTTTGCTAAAAACTGCATTGTCAATGAGGACAATACTATAAATTTAATTTACAGAAGCACGACTTTGCTTTTAGAAGAAGAAATTATATATTATGCATTAGAATCTTATTTAAATATAGACACAAATAACTCACAACAGGCTCGTCATTACCTATTAAACGATGTTGTTAAAAAATGGCTATCGCACGTTAATAAATCTGAAACAAACAGCGAATTCCCAAACACACTAAGGGATTTTGCGAATATTTTTGATGAAACTTATAAATATCACACAAACAACAGGAATACTTACCATGTGTTTTCAGTTTTAAATGTACAGAATAATGAGTTTTTACCTCGTACGACAAACATACGGGGATCAAATTTTGAAGTTGTGGATCCAGATGACTTTCAGTTTGATCTAAAACCTGTTTGGGAAAGGCTGAGCGATGAATTTCATATTAAAGGTGTTTCAAATCCATATTTTCTGCTAAAATTTAACGATTACAAAAGATTTAACGAATCTGCCGCAACTCTCTTTACAGTAAAAGTTATGGCAAGCTCTGCTTGGGAAGCAATTTTAAAAGTAGACGACAAGGTGGATTCATTACGTCTGGCATTAAATTTTCGCTCGAATCTAAGCGTATTTAGAAGGCTCCATATATCTAATCGCAGGTACTTCTGTCCTATTCATCCTTCTTGTTTCTATGTGGCTCTAAATGAATCAGGAGAAATAAAGGAAACCCGATATCCCCTAGAATACATTCCTAGTAGCACACTATATTCTCTCGGAAAACATGACATAGATTTGGGAAATTGGATTTTAGAGACCATTAATTCTCCCAAAAATGAGTTCGATGAATTTGTATATAAATTATTACATATGTACCAAACTTCCTTTGATACCATGGAATTACGTCATTTTTTTCTTGGGCTTTGGCAATTAATAGAGCTCCTTGTAAACGACAAGCCTGGTAACTCAGTAAATATTGGTGCTAGAGCACAACTTTTGATACCTGAATTAAATATGGAAGGGATTTTGAAAATGGCACCAAGCATAATTAGTCAATTACGTAATCGGTTGGTGCATAGAGGAGAATTTGGGGATTCATCAGAAGGTATAGTTAATGCTCTAAAATACATAGTAGACGAGTGTCTTAAAACAGTACTATCATTTCGAGGTATTTTTACTGATTTAGAAGAATATGAGGAATATTTACGTCAAGCAACAGATAACAATAAAACAATTTTGAGGAGAAAGAAAGCAATAGATCAAATTATAAAAAATCGTAAGATAAATATAGAATAACAGAAACTTGTATTGAAAGAAAAGGAGTGGTGTGCTTCTCAGCACACCACTCCTTTTGTCTTCTACAACATTAACCGCATGGGGTTTTCCAACAGCCGTTTGATTTCGACCACAAATTCCGCTCCTTCCGCGCCATCGGTAACACGGTGGTCGGCGGAGAGGGTCACTTTCATGTGACTTCCAATGACAATCTGCCCGTCTTTCACGACAGGCTCCTGCCGAATCCCGCCAATAGCAAGGATTCCGGCTTCGGGCGGGGTGATGATGGCGACAAAGGAATCCACGCCGTACATACCGAGGTTGGAGACCGTAAAGGTTGTGCCACCGAGGTCGTCGGGCTGAACTTTGCCTTCGCGGGCACGTCCGGCGCGGGCGCGGGTCGTGGTGGATAATTCGCTCAACGCCATTTTATCCGTGTGGCGCGTGGCGATGGTGATTAAGCCGTTGGGCGTACTCACCGCAATCCCCACATTGACATCACCATGCTTCACGATTTTATCCCCCGCGAAACTGGCGTTGAGGTTCGGGAATTTGCGAAGTGCCAATGCGGTTGCCTTCACGACCAGATCGTTGAAAGAGATTTTAATCCCCTCTTCGGCAAGGCTGGCGTTCATCTGTTCGCGCAGTTTACTGGCGGCTTCCATGTCAATATCCATCGTGACATAGAAATGGGGAACCGGGGCTTTAGAAGCCGTAAGTACCTGCGAAATCCGCTTCCGCATCCGGGAGAGCGGTACTTCCTCCGCCGCGCCAATCCCCGCCACCGCCGGAGCATCGGCAGGGGTGGCAACGGGAGTTGCAAGGGTAGATTCTACCTTTACAGGTTCCACCTTCGCCGGGGTAAAGTCCAGCACGTCCTGAACCACGATACGCCCGTCGGGTCCCGACCCTTTGATATCCGCAATGGTGTACCCTTTTTCACGTGCAACGCGCCGTGCCATCGGGCTGGCTTTAACGCCATCGGGCGGGGCAGGCTCGGCGTTCATTTGGGCAACCAACGCCTGTTCAACATCCTCTTTGGTGATGCGCCCGCCGGGTCCTGTCCCCTTCACCTTGCTCAGGTCAATCCCCTCTTGCTCCGCCAACCGTTTGGCAACGGGCGAGGCTTTAATATCCCCGTCCGCCTCAGCAACTGCGGGAGCGTGTGCAGGACTAGGGGCGGCAACGGCGGGCGCGGCTTCTGCTTGTTGGGTTGCGCTTTCCGCTTTCGGTTTTCCGCTTTCCGCACCCTGCCCGTTGGAAGCGGGTTGACTGCCACCCCCCGGCACAGATTCGCCTGCTTTGCCGATATACGCCACAATCGCGCCAACAGGCACCAAATCACCTTCCGCGACGGCGATTTTCAGCAAAACCCCATCTTCGGGGGCGGGCATTTCCACCGTGCTTTTGTCCGTTTCCACCTCGGCAATGGCTTCCTCGGCTTTAACGCTGTCCCCTTCCTGTTTAAGCCATTTGGAAATGGCTCCTTCGACCATATCAATCCCTAATTTGGGCATCTTGACTTCGGTTGCCATAAACCTCCGGTTAGAGCGAAGAAATAAGAGTGAAGAGTGAAGCAAAATCTTCACTCTTCGCTCTTCACCCTTCGCTCTTTATCCTAATACTTCCATCACTGCCCGTTTGACATCATTCTTGTTGGGGAAGACCATGGATTCCAGCCCCTTGTTATAAGGAGAGGGGACTTCCTGCGCGTTGACCCGTTTGATGGGTGCATCCAGATAATCAAAAGCGTGTTCGTATACGCTTGCCGCCAGTTCCGCGCCCATGCCCACTGTGCGCCAATCATCCAATGCAATCACGGCGCGGTAGGTTTTCTTGAAAGAGTTGATAGCGGGTTCAAGGTCAAGCGGACGAAGCACACGCATATCTACCACTTCCGCCGAAATGCCCTCTTTTTCCAGTTCCGCCGCCGCATCCAGACAGACGCCTAACATCCGCCCGTAGGTCAGAATCGTAATATCTTTGCCTTCGCGAGCGACGACGTTTCGGCTCAAATCAGTATATTCCAAGCCATCGGGCAATTCTTCTGCCAGGGCGCGGTTGTAATAAGTGTTGATGCTTTCGTAGAAAATCACCGGGTCAGGGTCTTGAATCGCGGCACGGAGCATTCCATAAACATCACGGGGGCGACCCGGATAAACCACCTTTAAGCCCGGAACGTGGGCAAACCAGCCTTCAAAGGTCTGGCTGTGGGTGGCGGAATTCTGGCTAAAGGTTGCCGCCATGCGGTAGACCACCGGCACATTAAATTGTCCCCCAAACATCGAATAGATTTTGGCGGCATGGTTCACAATCGCATCCAGCCCCAACAGGGCGAAATTGACCGTCATATATTCGGCTATGGGCTTCAACCCGTTCATTGCCGCGCCCACTGCCGCCCCGCCGATCACCAATTCCGAAATCGGAGTGTTGCGAATTCGTTTCGCCCCAAATTCTTCCAACATGTGCCGCGATGCGCCATACGTGCCGCCGGAGCCCCCGGCAACCTCTTCCCCCAACAGAATAACACTCTCATCGCGGCGCATCTCATCAATCATTGCCTGATTGATGGCATCTACCACACGCATTTTTTTCTTTTCGTCTGCCATTGGCAAATCCTCAAAAAGTGTATATTGCATAGTGCATAAAGGCTTGTCCCATATGTCGTTTATGCACTATGCAATATGAAATATGCAGTCGTTATTAGCTCAACCCGTTGCTCGGACTAAAGGAGCCTTCAAAGGGCTTCTTGAAAATATCGGTCCAGAGGGTCTCGGCGGGGGGTTCGGGGCTTTCTTCCGCGAACTTCACCGCTTCATTGACTTCTGCCAATGCAGATTGGCGCAATTCTTCAACTTTGCCTTCTTCTACGCCATGCTCTTCCATCAATTGCCGCGCTAGGGTAATCAAGGGGTCTTTGGCTTTGTAAGAAGCCACCTCTTCTTTGGTGCGATAGGCTTCAATATCCCCTGCGCCATGCCCCCGGAAGCGATACGTAAGGGCTTCTACAAAGTAGGGTCCCTTCCCGCTTCGACAATGGGCAACCGCTTCTGCCATTTCGTTATAGATGTTGATGACATCCATCCCATCCGCGATTTGTTTGGCGGGAATGTCATAGGCACAGGCTTTTTTGTAGATGTCTTCCACCGCACTAACGCTTTCGTTGGGGGTCCACATCCCGTACTTGTTGTTTTCACAGAGGAAAATGACAGGCAAATCCCATACTTTGGCGAGGTTGAGGGATTCGTGGAAATAGCCGTTGTTGGTTGAGCCATCGCCAAACATACAAACCACAACGGCATCGGTGCCGCGATATTGTTCCGCTAACGCAATTCCGGTTGCCAGCGAAAGATGGGCGGCGACAATGGCATACCCACCCCAGAAATTCAATTCGCGGTTGGCAAGGTGCATCGAGCCGCCCTTGCCCTTGGAAGTACCGGTATATTTGCCATACAGCTCCGCCATACAGGCTTTGGCGGAAAGCCCCCGCGCCAGTGCCGGACCGTGGTCGCGGTAGGCGGTAATCACATGATCCTGGGGTCCGAGATGGGCGAACGTGCCCATGGCAACGGCTTCTTGCCCGGTGTAAACGTGGTGGTAGCCTGCAATTTTGCCCGATTGATAGCCCTGTTCGGCTTTGTCTTCAAAATAACGCATCACCGCCATCGTGCGGTACCATTCCAGCAAGGTCTCCACCGGAATCGCGCTGGTCTTCGCCGGTCTCTTTGTCTTTGTTGCCATCACCTCTCCTATGCGGAAGTTGTTGAGCGTTCAACTATTAAAAAGAGAGAGGGGAGAGAGGAGAGATTTTTCGTTATCGCTCTCCTTTCTCCTTTCTCCTCTCTGCCGTTATGCAACTTCTTGAATAAACATCACATTGGCGAAGCGTTCTTCACCGCGGGCTTCGTTGGTTTGTTCGTGGGCGTGGTACGACGAGCGCACCAATGCCCCACTTTCAACGTGTTTAAAGCCCAATTCCAGTCCGATTCGCTTAAATTCGGCAAATTCTTCCGGGCGGACATACCGCGCCACCGGAACGTGCCAGGGCGACGGGCGAAGGTATTGTCCAATGGTCATAATGTCGCAGTTGGCTTCGCGGAGCGATTCCATGACTTCGATGACCTCTTGCACCGTTTCGCCCAACCCCACCATGATGCCGCTTTTGGTCATCATCGTATCGGGTCCCATCTCTTTCGCCCGTTTCAACACCGCCATAGATTGCTTAAATTTGGCTTTGGGGCGGACGCGGGGATACAGACGGGGAACACTTTCGGTATTGTGATTAAAAATGTCCGGTCCTGCTTCCACCACCGTGCGAACCGCGTTCATATTCCCCATAAAATCGGGGGTCAGCACTTCGATAGCCGTAGTAGGGCATAATTCGCGCACCCGTTGAATCATCAAGGCAAAAATCACCGCGCCGCCGTCCGGCTGGTCGTCGCGGTTCACCGATGTAACCACCGCGTGTTTTAAGCCCAGCGTTTTAATGGTTTGGGCTACCCGTTCCGGCTCATCCCAATCCAACCCACCGGTCGGACGACCCTTTGCTACCGCACAGAAACGACAACCCCGCGTACAGGTATCGCCCAATAACATGAAGGTCATCGTGCGGTTTTCCCAACATTCGCCAATGTTGGGGCAGTGTGCTTCGGCGCAGACGGTATGCAGGCGGTTCTCTTCTACGAGCCGCGTTAGCTCAAGATAATTCTTACCACCGGGGGCGCGGACTTTCAGCCAGGGCGGTTTGGGGGCACGCCGTTCTGTGCTGGGCACAACCGGCGGTTGGTCAAAAATCGTGACGTTAATCTCCATAACCCGTTCTTTCACTATCTATCAGTAATGGGGGCGCAGGACGCGGAAAGCAGAAACGGGTTTCAAATCCGTTCCTGCCATTTGGTTCCTGCTTCTATAGATTATACAGTCGCTTACAAGGGGGGACAAAGTACCGTGAGGTTTCAACCTCACGCTCATATGGAAAGTCGGCTGGAGAGGTTATTCAATACAATCCCTCACATATAACCCTCATTTCATGCACTCCCGAATATTGTTGTGCCGTCCTTCGGGGATAAGGAGTAGGGGCGGGTGGTCGGAATGGTGGATATATCCTTATAGAGCGCACACCCGCCCGCCGGTGCCGCCAACCCGTGCGCCATTTCGGGACGCGGGCGGGTCTTTACCGATGGCTGGATGATTCTGCATTCCGATGTGTGCAAGGCACATGCGCGTAGCGATGCCCCTACCTGATAAGCTTTGGGCATAGGTGGGATAGATATAGGTAAATGTGAGTAATCCTTACTCTTTCAGGTCGGATGTTCCCCTTACTCCATTATTATAGCCCATACACAACCTGATAAGTCGCCCACCCTTCATCATTGCCGTCATCGTAATCCACGATTTTCAGTCCGCGGCTGGTGTCGGAACCACGATGGGTATCCCGCGTACCGCAGGGAAATGGAGGCGCATCGGCGGCTTTAATTTCCCGGGAACTGACGAACAATTTGAGCGAGAGAATACCTCCGCCCCATTCATTATTACTCCAAATAACGGTGCGACTAGTTCCGGGGGTGAGATAGAAATTGCTGTCATTGGGGTAAAGACGTTCCGCTACAAAGTACGGTTCATCCAAAAGATAAAGAGCCACCCACAGCTCCTGCCCGGTTTGATTTTCCAGGGTCAGCCGTAGGCGCGATTTCGGAGGGAGCGGTATTGTACTATCGAACCCTAAGACGGTGTCGGTTCCGTTCCATTCCAATCGTTCTACTTGTACCTTTAATCCGCCTTCAGTATTGAGGGGAGGGAGTTGCCATGTTTCCTTTGGCGCAGGGCGGCGGGCAACGAAGGTTTCATACATAGCAACCCGGTTTAACTGCCGTGCCAGATCATAAACGGCACGGGGGTCTTGTCGGGAGCGACGAAGGGAGGGGCGAATCAGCCCATCGTCGCGCCTCGCTATAAAATCACTCTGGTCGGTAGTGACAATATAGGTTGCCCCGTTTGCATTCGTAGTTTCCACAAGGGCGGGAACTCCCACCTTTTTATCCTCATACCATGCCTCCTGAATCTTTCTGGAGGAAGGGTCAAAGTAAACGGTAGGGGCATTGGAACGGGCGAGTAATTGAAGCGGTTGTCCCGGTTGCGGGTTGGTAGCCCCTTCAATCGGTTCGGCAGTTGCTGTATGTGCCTTTGCCTCAACTACCTTCCATTTTCCCGTTGGCGTAGATAGCGACCAATTACCATAGCCCTGTAGCGCACTGCCTTCTTCTAAACCCGCAATCAGTCCGGCGCGAATATTAATAGAGCCATCGGGATTGATGGAGTGAATCGCAAAAAGCGGCTTCTCGCGGGCGGGCAAAGGTGTACCGAAGATACCCCGTTCCACATCCCCCGTAATATTCGGTAACTGCTTTTCCAGATGTTTAGGTTGAACAAAGGCAGAAAGTACCCGCCCCAATTCCGCATAGGTGAGTGCGCCACCTACTGCTTCCATGG